>JAGNVG010000175.1 GCA_017986605.1 Limnohabitans sp. | reverse complement strand
AACGGTCTGCCTTGCGGATCAGGTCATGCGCACGCTCCAGCAATGGGCCCATACGGCCCTCGGCAGGCAGCAAGGGCTCCATCTGTGCGGGATGGTCATAAAGCTCAAATTTTTGCGACTTTGACATTAGGCACAAGTCTATGTCATGTAACGATATTTATCAAACCAGGCGGGAAATTTTGCGACTTTGAATGCGACTTGAAATGCGCTTTTATTCAGCCCTGCGCCCGCTGCTTCAAATAGGGCCCCACCATGTGGCGGCTGGTGCGTTGCAGCCCCATCAACAACGCATGATCGGGGCGCAGGCAGCCGTAGCGGGTTTTCAGATCGTGCTGCATCTGCGCCAGCAAATGCGCGGCCATCTCGGCGTCGGCCAGCGCCCGGTGGGCACGGCCTGACGACGGCAAATGGTGCAGCGCGGCCAGCGTGCCCAGCTTGTGGTTGGGCGCTTGCGGGTACAGGCGGCGCGAGAGCAGCAAAGTGCAGGCAAAGGCGTGCGAGCCGTCTTGCCCGCAGCGCGCCAGCTCGGCCTGCCAGAACTTTTTGTCAAAGGCAGCGTTGTGCGCCACCATGGGCCGCCCCGCCACAAAGCGCGCTGCCTCGCGCATCACCTGCTCGGCAGGGGGCGCGGCCTGCACCATCTCGTTGGTGATGCCCGTGAGCTGGGTGATGAAAGGGTTCACCCGCACCCCGGCGTTCATCAGGCTTTGGTAACGGTCTACCACCTGCCCGCCTTCGAGCATGACAATGGCCACCTCGGTGGCGCGGTCGCCCATGTTGGGAGAGATCCCGGTGGTTTCGAAGTCGATGATGGCGATTTGGGTCATTCGGGGTCAGTGGTAATCTTGTTCACGCTGATGCTTGATGGCCAGCACGAACACCACATCGGCAGCGGCGTCGAAAGCATACAGCGCCAGATATCCCGATCTTCCGCGTGAGATCACGAGCTCGCGCATACCGTGGGCCACGGGGCGTCCCATCAACGGATGGCGCTCTAACACTGACAAAGCATCCAGCACCAAGTCCACCGTTTCAACCGCGTGCTCAGGTCGACTCACTAACAAAAAATCTACCAGCTCTTCGAGGTCGTTAGCCGCCTCCGGGGAATGCACCAACTGCGTCATGACCGCGGGGCCAGCAACTGCTCAAGCCCTTGTGCCGCTGGCCGCGTGCGCGTGCCGCCTCGCACCTTGTCTTTCAGGTATTCGGCCATCGCCCGCCCATCCACGACCAGGCCTGTTTGCAGCAAGTTTTGCCGCGCCTGCAACGCACGCTGAACCAAAGCGTCCTCTTCTTCAGAGCGGGCCACGGCCAACTCAATGGCCTGCACCATGAAGGCGTGCGGCGTCACGCCACGTTGGCTGGCCGCAGCTTGCACCTTGGCGCGGGATTGTTCGTCCAATTTGACAGAAAAGGTCGGCATTTTGAGGCTCCTGGTGCCATCAGTATAGCCAAGGTGTTACCCGATCAACACCACCAATGGCGGCTTTCACTGCCATGAGCATGCTGCTACTCGCAAAACAAATTTTGATATCAAAATTAATTGAATGATATCATTTGACGGAAATCAGGAGACCCAGCCATGTCATCCATCACCATCCGCAATTTGCCCGAAGAAACCCACAGAGCTTTGCGACAGCGTGCCGCATTGGCGGGCCGCAGCACAGAAGCCGAAGTGCGCGCCATATTGGAGCAAGCCGCACGCCCGCAAGGGCGCATCCAACTGGGATCGCTGCTGGCCGAAATTGGCCAAGAAGCTGGCGGGTTTGACTTGAATATTGAGCGCGACAAAACACCCGCAAAACCCATGGGGTTTGAATGATCTTGCTCGACACCAACGTGATCTCGGAGCCACTGAAGCTGTCGGCGGACGCGGGCGTTTTGGCGTGGATCGACGCGCAATCCATCGACACCCTTTACCTGTCCGCCATCAGCCTGGCCGAATTGCGCTTTGGTATCGCGGCACTGCCAACGGGCAAACGCAAAGAGACCCTGCACCTGGGTCTGGAGCAACGCATCCTGCCCTTGTTTGCTGACCGAATCCTGCCTTTTGACGCCAGTGCGTCTCAGGCCTATGCAGACATCCTTTCGACAGCCCGCGCCCAGGGCCGAGCCATCTCGACTGCTGACGGTTACATCGCCGCCACGGCAAAGTGCCATGGCTTCATGGTGGCCACGCGCGACGCCAGCCCGTTTGAAGCGGCGGGTGTTGCCGTGATCAACCCTTGGACAGTTCAACACTGACCGCCCCAAGCTGCGCAAACATGACCGGCCCCATCCTCTTCTGCGGCGACCCGCACAGCCAATGGCAGCACATCATCGATGCCGCCTTGCAAACCCACGCCCGCGCTGTGATCTTGCTCGGCGACTTGGAACCGGCTCGGCCGCTGCACATCGAGCTGGAAGCCATTTGGGAGCGGGTCTGGTTCATCCACGGCAACCACGACACCGACCACGCAGACAACTTTGGCAATGTGTGGCACGACGAAGTGAGCGAGCGCAGCCTGCACGGCCGCGTCGTCACGCTGCCCTGCGGCACGCGCATCGCCGGGCTGGGCGGTGTGTTTCGCGGTGCGGTGTGGTACCCCAAAGACCAGCAAGCGCCCAAGTTTCGCAACCGCGAAGCGCACGCCCGCGTGACGCCGCGCCAAGACCGCTGGCAAGGCAGCGTGCACCTCAAGCACTGGTCCACCATCTACCCCGACGAGGTGGAACAACTGGCCACGCTGCAAGCCGACATCCTCATCACCCACGAAGCGCCCGGCTACCACATGCACGGCTTTGCCGAGCTGGACTCACTGGCACGCCGCATGGGCGTGCGCATGACGGTGCACGGCCACCAGCACGACAACATCGACAGCAGCGCCCACTGGGAAGCGCAAGGCTTTCAGAGCTTTGGGGTGGGGCTGCGGGGGGTGATGGTGGTGGATGGATTGGATTGATCGTCACCCGATATCAACAGTCGCCATTCAATCCGGCAAATGCTTGGCCAAATCCATGCTGTCATGAAGCAAGCGGATGACATCGATAACTTGTCCGTCCGCCAACCT
>JAGNVG010000174.1 GCA_017986605.1 Limnohabitans sp. | reverse complement strand
AAACCATCGGCCACCTGCGCCGCACGCTGGCCCGCCTGGACGTGTCCTCGCGCAGCCTGTTCGCCCTGATCGAAGAAGGCACCTGCTTTGCGGGCACCCTGGCCGAGTTGGCGTTCTGCGCCGACCGCGCTTACATGCTGGCGCTGCCTGACGACGCTGACAAAGCGCCCAAGCTGCAACTGAGCGAGATGAACTTCGGTTTCTTCCCCATGGTCAACGACCAGACCCGCCTGCAGCGCCGCTTCTATGAAGAAGTGCCCGCCATGGACGCCGCTCGTGGTGCCATTGGCCAAGCACTGGATGCCGATGCCGCACTGGCCTTGGGCTTGGTCACAGCTGCACCCGACGACATCGACTGGGCAGACGAGATCCGTCTGGCCTTGGAAGAGCGCTCTTCTATGTCGCCTGACGCCTTGACCGGTCTGGAAGCCAACCTGCGTTTTGCCCAGAAGGAAAACATGGCCACCCGTATTTTTGGTCGATTGACCGCTTGGCAAAACTGGATCTTCCAGCGCCCCAACGCCGTGGGCGAAAAAGGTGCCTTGAAGGTGTACGGCAAGGGCGAAAAAGTCCAGTTCGACATGAACCGCGTTTGATGTTTTTGCGTTGTGCGGCGGGCCTCCCGGTGGTGCCCGCTGCAACCGAAATTTGACCCCACCGTTGCTTTTCATTTCTGGAGACTCTCATGTCCGGTATCAACTACAGCGAAAAAATCCCCAACAACGTCAACCTGAGCGAAGACCGCACCCTGCAACGCGCCTTGGAGCAGTGGCAGCCCAACTTCATCAACTGGTGGGACGACATGGGCCCCGAAGGCTCCACCGACATGGACGTGTACCTGCGCACCGCCGTGAGCGTGGACCCCCAAGGCTGGGCGCAGTTTGGCCACGTCAAGATGCGCGACTACCGTTGGGGCGTTTTCTTGAACCCCGGCGAGCAAGACCGCAAGATCCATTTCGGTGATCACATTGGTGAAAAAGCTTGGCAAGACGTGCCTGGCGAGCACCGCGCCAACCTGCGCCGCATCATCGTCACCCAAGGCGACACCGAGCCCGCATCGGTGGAGCAGCAGCGCCACCTGGGCCTGACTGCGCCCAGCATGTACGACCTGCGCAACCTGTTCCAGATCAACGTCGAAGAAGGCCGCCACCTGTGGGCCATGGTGTACCTGCTGCACAAATACTTCGGCAAAGATGGCCGTGAAGAAGCCGACGCCCTGCTGCAACGCAACAGCGGCAACGAAGACAACCCCCGCATCTTGCAAGCCTTCAACGAGAAGACCCCTGACTGGTTGTCCTTCTTCATGTTCACTTACTTCACTGACCGCGACGGCAAGTTCCAACTGTGTGCTTTGGCCGAATCGGCATTCGACCCGCTGGCCCGCACCACCAAGTTCATGTTGACCGAAGAAGCGCACCACATGTTCGTGGGCGAGTCCGGGGTGAGCCGTACCATTCAGCGCACCGTGGACGTGATGAACCAGCTCAAAACCGACGACGTGGGCAAGCTGCGTGCAGCTGGCGTGATCGATTTGCCCACCATCCAGCGCTACATCAACTTCCACTTCTCGGTGACCATCGACTTGTTCGGTGCAGACCAGTCGTCCAACGCCGCCACCTTCTACAGCTCCGGCTTGAAGGGCCGTTACGAAGAAGGCAAGCGTGGTGATGACCACGTGCTCAAAGGCAACAGCTACAAGATCTTGTCCGTCGAGAACGGCAAGCTGGTCGAAAAAGAAGTGCCGATGCTCAATGCTTTGAACGAAGTGCTGCGCGACGACTACATCACCGATTCCAAAGGCGGCATCGACCGTTGGAACCGCGTGATCGCCAAGGCCGGCATTCCCTTCACATTGAAGGCACCCCACAAGGCGTTCCACCGCAACATCGGTTCTTTGTCCGGTGCCAAGATCACACCCGATGGCCAAGTGGTGACCGACGAGCAGTGGATGGCGCAAGTGGGCGAGTGGCTGCCTACCAACGAAGACCGCGCCTATGTGGCCAGCCTGATGGGCCGTGTCGTCGAGCCAGGCAAGTTCGCCAACTGGATCGCGCCACCCGTCATGGGCATCAACCGTCAGCCTGTGGACTTTGATTACGTCCGCTTCAACTGATGCGTTGAACTTTTGATCTGACTGCTGCCTCATCCGTGGGGCGGCAGTCGTCAAAGGCAGGGGCGGGTTCCTCATGCTGGGGTACCCGAAATCGTCACCCGCCCCTGCCTTTGACGACTGCATGGTGTGCGCAAAGCACACCCAATGCCAGTAGACTGCAAGGTCTGCATAGGCGCTGAGCGACGGTATGGCTTGGGGCCGGGCGCCGATTTCTGGTACCCCAGTATGAGGCGACCGGCCCCAAGCCATAACGTTGCGGGCCTCGCATACCAAAAACAAATCGCAAAAGACACAACAAGAGATCCAAGACATGAGCACCGAAGCGACGCTGATCAAGCAACACCTGATTGACCCGGAAATCTGCATCCGCTGCAACACCTGCGAAGCCATCTGCCCGGTGGGCGCGATCACGCACGACTCGCTCAACTACGTGGTCAAGGCCGACATCTGCAACGGTTGCATGGACTGCATCTCGCCATGCCCCACAGGCTCGATTGACAACTGGCGCATGATGCCCAAGGCCAAGGCCTACAGCATCGAAGAACAACTCAAGTGGGACGAACTGCCTGCTGAGCTGAGTGCTGAAGAATTGGCTGCGGCTGGTGGTGGCGATGCGGACGCTGCCCAGCAAGAAGCGCAAGCCGCTGTTCAAGCTGCCGCCTCTTCGTCATCAGCTGCCAGCACCGCCGCTGCTTCGGGTTTCAACTCAGCCCATTTCGGGGCGACCATTCCCCCTTGGTCTGCCGCGCACGCCTACACCAACCTTTATGGCCCCAAGGCGCAAGACAAAACCATCACCGCCACCGTCGCCGGCAACCTGCGCGTGACCGAAGTCGGGAAAGACTACGACACCCACCACATCGTGCTCGATTTCGGCAACCTGCCTTTCCCGGTGCTCGAAGGCCAATCGATTGGCATCTTGCCTCCCGGCGAAGACGCCAAAGGCAA
>JAGNVG010000082.1 GCA_017986605.1 Limnohabitans sp. | reverse complement strand
GTACTGGCGCTCGAACTCTTTGTTCTCGCCCACGTATGAAGAAATCATTTTTTTGATCTGACGTGTTTGCAGCAGTTTGCCCAGACCGAAATCGTCCACGCCCGCATTGTTGGAAATCGCGGTCAGGTTTTGCACGCCGCTGTCCTTGAGCGCGTCGATCAGCGCTTCAGGGATACCGCACAGGCCAAAGCCGCCCACGCCAATCAGTTGCCCGTCAGCCACGATGCCCTTCAAGGCCTCGGCTGCGGAGGGATAAATCTTGTTCACGCCAATCTCCAGATAGAGGATCAAAACGCTACGATACTACGTATTCAAATACGTAGTTTTTCGTAATGGTCAGCCCTCAGTCACCCCAAACACTGGATCGCCATGCTTCGCTCGCGCCCCCCCCTTTATTGCAGTCCGCCATGGCCAATGACATCGACTACCGCCTCGCCTTTGACCTGGCCCCCATCGGCATGGTGCTCTCGCGCAACCGCACCATGGTCGACTGCAACCAGCGCGTGTGCGAGATGTTTGGCGTGCCCCGCGAACAACTGATCGGCCAGACCTTTCAATTGCTCTACCCCAGCGCCGACGAGTACGAGCGCACCGGCCAGCGCATCACCCCCATCCTGAACGCCAAAGGCGTGTACGCCGACGACCGCGTGATGAAACGCGTGGACGGCCGCTTCAAAGGCGAGACTTTTTGGTGCCATGTGACCGGACGGGCGCTCAACCGCGACGCCCCGCACGAAGCCGGCATCTGGACCTTTGAAGACCTCTCGGCCCGCAAACCCGTCAAGGCCGAACTCACCGCCCGCGAACGCGAAGTCGCCGCGCATCTGATGGACGGCCTGACCAGCAAAGAGATTGGCAAAGCTCTGGGCATCAGCCACCGCACGGTGGAAATCTACCGCGTCAAGCTGATGCGCAAATACCAAGCCTCAGGGGCTGCGGATTTGATTCAGAAGTTGATGCGCGGATGAGCATTTAAACGTTCAGGCACGGGTCAAACCCGCCACCCGCCGCAAATGCTGCGCCACCCCGCCGCAAATGCTGCGCCACCCCGCCAAACTGCTGCTCCATCACCGTGAGCCGCTTGAAGCCGTGGCCCACAGCAAGCTCGTCGGTCATGCCCATGCCGCCGTGCAACTGCACCGCGCCCTGCCCCACCAGTCGTGCCGCACGCAGCACCGTCACATGGGCCGATGACACCCGCTCGGCGCGCCGCTCGGGGCTGTTGCCCAGCACATCGGCACAAGCACCCACTGCCGCAGCGGCCTGCACCAGGGCCATGTACATGTCGGCCATGCGGTGTTGCAAAGCCTGAAAGGCCGCCAGAGGCTGGCCAAACTGTTTGCGCTGGCTGGTGTAGTTCAGCGTGTCGCGCATCAAGGCCTGCATCACGCCCACGGCCTCGGCACCTGCGGCCAACGTGGCCGCATCCCAAGCTTGCGAGAGCGCGGTCAGCGCATCGCCTTGGCCGATGAGGGCTTGCACGGGCGTTTGGTCAAACGCCAGTTCAGCCGCCCAAGCACCGTCGATCAGACGCACATCACGCCGCTGCACCCTGCTGGCTGCAGGGTCGATCAGGCAGATGCGCGGCTGACCCGCGTCGTCTCGTGCGCTGACCAGCCAATGCGTGGCCCCGGGCGCGCCGCGCACCAGGGCTTTGCGTCCGGTGATGTGCAACTGGCCCTTAGAGCCGTGCAAGCGTGTCTGAACTCTGTTCAGGTCAGTGCGCCCGGCAGGCTCCAAGGCCGCCACGGCCAAGCGCACTTGGCCATCGGCAAGGCCTTGCAACAGCGCATCGGCCGCCGGATCGCCCAGCGCCTGCAGCAAGTTGGCGCCCAGCACGGCAGAGCTGCTGTAGGGCTCGGCCACCAAAGCAGCACCCAAAGACTGGCAGATCAGCAGCTGCTCGGGCAAACCACCGCCCATGCCGCCCAGGTGTTCAGGCAGCGCTGCACCCAAGAGGCCCAGCTCGTGCGCCAAGCCCTGCCACAGCGGCGCAATCGCCTCGGGCGTGGCGATCATCTGTGCGCGTTTGTCAAACGGCCATTTGTCTTGCAGCCAGCCTTGCAGACTGGCCACGAGCATGGCCTGCGTTTCGTTCAGCGGCAGCACAGGCTCGACCACTTCGGCGCCCAGAACGTGGCGGGCAATCAGGTTGCGCTGGACTTCGTTGGTGCCGCCATAAATCGACGCGGCGCGGTCGTTCAAATAAGCCCGGGTCGCAAACACCGAGTCCTCAGGCACTGGCAAAGCGTGGGCAGCAGACTCCTCGATGGTCAGGCTGCTGGCGCCATAGGGGCCTGCAATGTCCAGGCCCAGCTCGGTCAGGTGTTGCTTGAGCTCGGTGGCCAGCACCTTGCCCATGGACGGCGCAGCCGGCATCCAACAAGGCTGCGTGCCGCCGCCAATGCGGGCAGTCAGCACCTGTTGTTCCCAGGCGTGCAAAGCGTCGATGCGGCACTGCGCGTTGGCCAAGCTCAGGGCGATGTCTTCGTGTTCGGTGACCGACGCGCCTTGCGCAAAGGCTTCGTGCAAGGACTCGCGCAAGCGGGTCAAACGGCCCCGCAAGAACGGCGCAGACGAGCCGCCCCGCTCGTGCTCCAGCAAAAATTTGGCAATGGTCCAGCCCTGGTTTTCTTCGCCGATCAGCGCGTCAGCAGGCACGCGAGCCTCGTCAAAAAAGACCTGGTTGAATTCGTGGTCGCCCGAGATGCTGATGATCGGCCGGATCTGGATGCCCGGGTTGTTCAGCTCGAACATCAAAAAGCTGATGCCTTGCTGGGGCTTGCCGCTGCTGTCGGTGCGCACCAGGCAAAACATGTGGGTGGCATTGTGGGCGTGGGTGGTCCAGATTTTGGAGCCATTGATTACCCACACGTTGCCATCTCGGCGGGCACGGCATTGCAGCGATGCCAAGTCGGAACCCGAACCCGGCTCGCTGTAGCCCTGGCACCAATAACTCACACCGTTGCGGATGTCCGCGAGCCAACGCTCTTTTTGGGCCTGCGTGCCAAACGCCACCAGCACGGGCGCGGCCATCACCAAGCCCAGCGGCGAGACCTTGGGGGCATCGGCCGCCGCCATCTCGCTGGCAAAAATGTCGTGCTGCCTTGGCGTCCAGCCGCAACCACCCCACTCGACCGGCCAGTGCGGCGCAGCCCAGCCGCGCTTGGCCAAGACTCGCTGCCAAGGAATGCCGACTTCGTAGTCCGAAAAAATGCCCGAGGTGCGGTGCCCGCCAAGGCGGATCTCATCGGTCAACTCGGCCGCCAAAAAGGCGCGCACTTCGTCACGAAATGCCAGTTCGTCTTTGCTCAAGTTCATGGGGTCATCGCTCTCAGAGGCGGCCGCCATCGCCTGATGGCGCCTGGGTCAAAAGTGGGATCAGAAGCCGACGTAACGCACAAAGTTAGCGACGTCTTCGCGCACCGACTTCACGCTGTTGGCCACAAAGTCTTCGTCCGGGTAGCCCATGGCAATGCAGATCATGATGTTCTGATCGTCCGGAATGCCCGCATGCTCGCGCACCACGGCCGACTGCATGATGCCTTGGCCGTTGATGACGCTGCCCAAGCCGCGCTCCCACGCGGCCAGCACCAGCGCATGCGACAAAGCGCCCAGGTCAAACTGGCTGATGGCCGCAGGTTCGAGGTATTTGTCATAGGTCAGCACCAGCGAAACCGGGGCGTCGAATTGCCGAAAACCGCGCATAACCCAGTCGGTGCGCCGCTCTTTGTCGTCGCGGGCGATGCCCATGGCGTCGAACAACTGAATGGCGATGTCGACCTGGCGCTTGCGATGAATGCCCTCATAGGACTCTTTCATCGGAAAGTCGCGCTTGGGCGGCACGCCCTTGACCATGTTCTCGGTGTTGCCCCGGCGAATGCGGTCCAAGGGCTCGCCCGTGACCACATGCACATACCAAGGTTGCGTGTTCATGGACGAAGGCGACCACTTGGCCACCTCGATGATCTCTTCGATCACCTCGCGTGGCACGGGTTTGGGCAGGTAGCCGCGAACGCTTTTTCGGGCCTTGATGAGTTCTGAAAATTCCATGGGTTTTGTCTCCTCATCCGAGAATCGGTGAAAAGCCAAGACCCGTCAATGCAGCCCTGTTGCCTTCGTTACTCGGCCAGCCATGGCCCGCGCTCGCTCAGGCCAGAGATTCAACCACCTCGGTGACGCTGCGGAAGGCGTCAATCGCGGTAGGAAAGCCGCAATACACCGTGGCGTGCAGCATCACTTCGCGCAGCTCTTCGGGCGTCGCCCCGTTGTTGATGGCGCCGCGCACATGGGCCTTGAGCTCATGCTGCTTGCCCTGGGCCGTAAGCATCGCCACGGTGATCAGACTGCGGGTCTTCAGGTCCAGCCCCGGGCGTTGCCAAACGTTGCCCCAGGCATTGGCCGTGATGAACTCCTGCATGGGCATGGTGTAGTCTGTGGCGGCGCCCAAGGCGCGGTCCACGTACTCGGGGCCCATGACCTGGCTACGCGTGGTGAGGCCCGCTTGGAAGGCGGCGTCTTCGGGGCGGGCGTCGCGGGCTTGCTCGATGGGTGAACGTGAGGGTGTGTTGGACATGACAGGCTCCTTTAAGTGTCATGAGCATAATCAAAAGCAACGCAACCTGGAGACGCCATGAGCACACGCTACCCTGCCCCCGACATCAATGACCTGCCTGAAGACATCAAAGCCAAGGTGCTCGAAGTCCAGGAAAAAGCCGGTTTTGTGCCCAATGTGTTTTTGGCCTTTGCCCGCCGCCCGGCCGAGTGGCGCGCTTTCTTTGCCTACCACGACGCCCTGATGGTGCCGGAATCGGTGGGGCGCGAGAGTGGCCTCACCAAGGGTGAGCGCGAGATGATCGTGACCACCACCAGCGCGGCCAACCACTGCCTGTATTGCGTGGTGGCGCACGGGGCGATCTTGCGCATTTACGAAAAGAAACCGCTGGTGGCCGATCAAGTGGCCATCAACCACCGCAAGGCCGACATCAGCCCACGCCAACGCGCCATGCTGGACTTTGCCCTCAAGGTCTGTAACCAGTCTGACCAAGTGGAAGAAGCCGACTTTGCCGCCCTGCACGCGCATGGCTTCAACGACGAGGACATCTGGGACATCGCGGCCATCACCGCCTTCTTTGGCCTGAGTAACCGCATGGCCAGCTTCAGCGGCATGATGCCCAACCCCGAGTTTTACCTGATGGGCCGTGCGCCCAAAGTCAAACCCGCTGCCTGACCCGGCCGGGCCAGCAAAGCCCACGCCATCTGAGTCAAAGCCTCTTCAAACGCCGGACTGCCCAACAAAGGCGACTTTTCCAGGCTGGCACTGCGCAAAGTGCCAATCACGGAACGGGTCAACACAAACATTTGCGCTGTGCTGGGCAGTTGCAGTGCGGGGTGGGCGATTCGCTCAAAGAAAATGGCCAAGCGCTCAGCCACTTGGCGCACCGCGTTGGCCGTCTCATCGGGTTTTTCCAGCGTCCAACACAGACGGATGAGGGTTTGGCTCAGCTCCTTTCCCTTGGCAAAACCGTGCAAAAGAATGTGGATGGCTTTACCCAACAACTCACGGCCATCCATTTGTTCTACATCGGCGCGGTTCTCGAGCGCACTGAGATAGCCCTCCAGCTCCTGCAGCACCAAATCCTGCCCCCGGGTGGCCATGGCCCGAACCAGCATTTCCTTGCTGGGAAAGTACTGGTACAGCGTCCCAATCGAAAAACCTGCCGCTGCAGCCACTTTGTTGGTCGTCAAACCGGCTTCGCCCTCTCTGTCCAAAATCTGAGCAGCGGCTTTAAAAAGGGTTTGAATGGTTTGCTGAGCACGTGCTTGGGTGGGCTCTCGCCGCTGACTGGACTTGGGTTCTGGGCTTGCTTTGGGTTTGATCGTTGCCATCTGAAAGCCTTTTGAAAATCTGAGCAGTTTGCGAGTTGTACATTGCCCAAAAACCTGAATAATGCTCACATTCTGACAGATTTGGGAGATTCCATCATGAACAACAGCCTACAAGCCCCCACAGACCTCACCGTTCGCCGCCTGGCCGTAGACCTGAGTCAAGGCTTCTCGCGGCATTGGAACGGTGGCGATGCTTTTTTGACCGCCTACGCCAATGCTTTGTCGATGAGTTTTCCTGTCGGTGAGCAGTTTTTCATCGACTCGGTCAAAAACGGTGCCAAAGTCTTGCCCGACACGCCTGAAAATGCCGACCTCAAAGGTGTTGCCAAAGGCTTCATCGGCCAAGAAGCCACCCATCGCCATTTGCATGGTTTGTACAACGCCCACCTGGAAAAGCAGGGCTTGGTCAACCATTGGGGTCCTCGTGCAGATCGCCGCATGAAAATGGGTCGTGACGAGCTCTTCAGCAAGAGCGACAAAGGCCACCTTCACGAACTGGCGATCACCGCCGCCTTCGAGCATTTCACATCCATTTTTGGTGACCTAACGCTGGAGCGGATGGACCAAGCAGGCGACTGGTTTGCGGGCGCCGAAGAGCCCCTCAAAACCCTATGGCGCTGGCACGCTGCTGAAGAATCGGAACACAAATGCGTGGCATTTGACCTGTACCAACGCTTGGGGGGCAACCACACTTGGCGCATGCGCTGGTTCTGGTACGTGATGATCCAGTTCAGCACAGACGTGTTCCGCCAAACCGTGAACAACCTCTGGCACGACAAGACGCTGTTCAAGCCCTCCACCTGGTGGTCGGCCAGCAAGTTCTTGTTCGGCCGTCACGGTATGGTTTGGCGTGTGGCAAAGCCCGTGTGGGAATACACGCGCAAAGACTTTCACCCCATGCAGGTGGGCCATCCCACCCAAGCCCATGACTGGCTCACCCGTCACGCCAACCAATGGACGGCGGTGGGGGCCAAGGCCTAAGAGGCAGCGCCAAGGTCTGCCCGGCGCTTGTCAGGGGGTGACTTTTTCGCGCACCCAGTCGGGCAAATTCACCGCTTTTTGCTTCGGAAAGTCCACCCAGATGGTGGTCGCTCCGCCTGCCGCGTCCACGCGACCGGGTTGGTCCACCCGTTCGAGCGTGCACCAGCTTTCAAAAGTGGTACGTCCCGGGTCGCTCACATACATCTTGGCCAGAATATCGCCCGGGTATTCAAACTGCCGGTAAAAATTGCAAAACGCATTCACAATCACTGGCCCCTCGCCCTGAGGGTTCAGATCAAAGCCAATGTGATCGAACCAATCGATCCGTACCGACTCCAGATACCGAAAATAGACCGTGTTGTTGACGTGGCCCATGGCGTCCATGTCGCCCCAGCGAATGGGAATGACCATCTGATGAACGAGTTTTTTATGCTCAGGCAACTCCAGCTTCATCGGGTGCTTCCTTAAACAGCAAATCCATCGTCAGCCGAAATGACCGCGCCATTGATGAAATGGCTCTGATCGCTCGCCAGCAACATCAACAACGCGTCCAGGTCTTGGGGCTGACCTACGCGTTTGCGCGGCAGCATGCTGATGAGTTTTTGGCCTTGTTCGGTCTGCCAGTGGTGGTGATTGATCTCGGTGTCGATGTAGCCGGGGCAAATCGCGTTCACATTGATGCCAAAACGCCCCCACTCCACGGCAAACGCTTTGGTCATCTGCACCACAGCGGCCTTGCTCATGCAATAAACGCCAATTTGCGGCAAGACTTTCAGGCCGGCCATCGAGGCGATGTTGATGATGCGACCGCCCGTGAAGCTGCCGGGTGCGGCCCCCTTGGCACGGGCCAACATGCGCTTGCCCACCTCTTGCGCGACAAAAAATGCACCACGCACATTGGTGTTCATGATGAAGTCGTAGTCTTCTTCCGTCACATCCTGGATACGCTGGGTGGTGCTGACGCCCGAGTTGTTCACCAAGATGTCGATGCTGCCCATCTCAGTCTCGGCGTGCGCCACTGCGGCAGCAATGCTGTGGCGGTCTGTGACATCGAGCTCCACCACATGGGCGTCACCACCTGCAGCTTCGATTTCGGCGCGCAGGTCCTTGAGCTTTTCAACCCGGCGGCTGGCCAACACGACGCCAGCACCGGCAGCGGCTAGGGTTTTGGCAAATTGAGCGCCCAACCCACCTGATGCACCGGTCACAAAGGCCACGCGGCCCGACAAATCAATTTCATAAGCCATGGCAAATCCTTCAAAGGGGTTCGTATCCGCTTCTGACAACGGGTGACACCATTGTGCGGGGGAACGGCCTTTGTGCCGCATAAAATGAGTCACACGGCCGACACACTGCGTGTCGGCCCCGAATTCACCACTTCACAAGAGACGTTCATGAGCCCCGAAGACATTTTGAGCACCTATGGCCCCCGCGAATCCATGGAATACGACGTCGTCGTGGTCGGCGGTGGCCCAGCTGGCCTGTCGACCGCCATTCGACTGAAACAACTGGCCGCCGAAAAAGGCCAAGATGTGTCGGTGGTCGTGCTTGAAAAAGGCGGCGAACCCGGTGCGCATATCCTGTCGGGCGCCATCATGGACCCCAAAGCCCTGACCGAACTGTTCCCCAATTGGAAAGAATTGGGCGCACCACTGAACCAGCCCGTGACCGATGACGCCTGGAGCTTTTTGAGCGAAACCGGCGCCACCCGCACCCCCGGTATCTTTTTGCCCGAGTGCGCACAAAACCACGGCAACTACATCATCAGCCTGTCCAACTTCACCCGTTGGCTGGGCCAGCAGGCCGAGAACTTGGGTGTGGAAATTTTCCCCGGGTTCACGGCTGCCGAAGTGCTCTACAACGAAGACGGCAGCGTCAAAGGCGTGGCCACCGGCAACATGGGTGTGGGCAAAGATGGCGAACCCACCGAGAACTTCCAGCTGGGCATGGAACTGCACGCCAAGTACACCGTGTTTGCCGAAGGCGCACGCGGCCATCTGGGCAAGCAGCTGATCGCCAAATACAAGCTGGACGAAGGCCGTGACCCGCAAACCTACGGCATCGGCATCAAGGAAGTCTGGGAGATTGATCCCTCACGCCACACACCCGGTTTTGTCATGCACACCGCCGGCTGGCCCATGAACAACGACACCTATGGCGGTGCGTTCATGTACCACATGGAAGACAACAAGATCGCCATCGGTTATGTGGTGGGCCTGGACTACGCCAACCCCTGGCTCAGCCCATTTGAAGAGTTCCAGCGCTGGAAAACCCACAACAACATCAAGTGGTATTTCACCAACGACAAGGGGGAAGTCAACGCCAAGCGCATTGGTTACGGCGCCCGCGCCATCACCGCCGGTGGCCTGATGAGTCTGCCCAAAACCGTGTTCCCAGGTGGTGCCTTGGTCGGTTGTGATGCCGGTTACCTGAACGTGAGCCGCATCAAAGGCAGCCACGCCGCCATCAAAACCGGCATGCTGGCCGCCGAAGCCGCTTATGACGCCATCGTGGCTGGTCGTGAGCACGATGAGTTGAGCGCTTACCCCGAGGCTTTTGAAGCCAGCTGGCTGCATGCTGAACTGAACAAGTCGCGCAACTTCAAGAGCTGGTTCAAGAAGGGCCTCACGGTGGCTACCTTGATGAACGGTTTTGAGCAGTTCGTGCTGCGCGGCCACATTCCGTGGACGCTGCGTCGCGACAAGGCTGATCACACGTATCTGAAGCCTGCGGCCGATTGCCCCAAGATCGACTACCCGAAGCCCGATGGCAAGCTGACCTTTGATCGCCTCTCCAGTGTGTTCATCAGCAACACCAATCACGAAGAAAACCAGCCAGCCCACCTGACGCTGAAAGATGCGTCTGTGCCCGTGGGCATCAACTTGGCGAAATACGCTGGCCCCGAGAGTCGCTACTGCCCAGCTGGCGTGTACGAGTTCGTGAAAAACGAGGACAACTCTGACCGTCTGCAGATCAATGCGCAAAACTGCGTGCACTGCAAGACCTGCGACATCAAGGACCCGACACAAAACATCGTCTGGGTCACACCCGAAGGCGGCGGTGGTCCGAACTACACCGGCATGTGATCCAACATGCTTTCAAAGAGGCCCTGCGGGGCCTTTTTTTATGCGCCTCGCCATGGTCACCAATGCAACACCACCCCCGCGAAAACCCTAGGCGGCATTGTCAAAGGTCACACCATAATGAAACTTGTATGACAAGTTGATTCGCAACTTGTTGTCGTCCACTGATCCACGAGGAGCTATCGAATGAAATTGAGCAAATTGATGTTGGGCCTGAGTTTGGCTGTTGGTGTCATGGCTACGGCTTCAGCGCAAATCACCATGCGCAACAGCATTTCTGTGGGCCAGAATTCCCACCAAGGCGAGGCCATCGACACCCTGTCCAAAGAAGTCGAAAAGCGCACCAACGGTCGCATCAAAATTCAAAATTTTTACTCGGGCTCTTTAGGTGGTGAGCGCGAGTCCATCGAGTCGGTCCAATTGGGCACCCAAGAATTGGCCACCACATCGACCGGCCCTGTGCCCAACTTTGTGCCCGAAGCGCGCATCTTGGATGTGCCTTTCTTGTTCCGTGACAAAGCACACGCACGCGCCGTGCTGGATGGCCCCATCGGCCAGGAACTGCTCAGCAAGTTCGACTCCAAAGGCTTCAAGGCTTTGGCTTGGGGTGAAAACGGCGTGCGCCACATGACCAACAGCAAGCGTGCGGTGAATGAGCCGGGCGACCTGAAGGGCCTGAAGATGCGCACCATGGAAAACCCCGTTCACGTGGCCGCTTACAAGAGCTTGG
>JAGNVG010000081.1 GCA_017986605.1 Limnohabitans sp. | reverse complement strand
GCACAGGCGGCAACCCGCACAACGCCTTTCTCGACATCGACAGCGAAGTGACGCTGGCCCAGGCGCAAGCCAGCGACGCCCGCTTGGCCGCTGGCACTGCCGGTCTGCTCGAAGGCGTGCCCGTGGCGCACAAAGACGTCTTTGTGACCCGCGACTTCGCCACCACTGCGGGCTCCAAAATACTCACCGGCTACCGCTCGCCGTTTAACGCGACTTTGGTGCAAAGACTCGGCGCATCCGCACAAGGCGGCGCGGGCATGGTCACCTTGGGCAAGCTCAACTGCGACGAGTTCGCCATGGGCTCGGCCAATGAAAACTCGGCCTTTGGCAAAGTGACCAACCCTTGGGACACGGCCCGTGTGCCCGGCGGCTCGTCGGGCGGCAGCGCCGCCGCGGTGGCAGCCCGCTTGGTGCCAGCAGCCACTGGCACAGACACCGGTGGCTCGATCCGCCAGCCTGCCAGCTTTTGCGGCATCACCGGCATCAAACCGACCTATGGCCGCGCCAGCCGCTACGGCATGATCGCTTACGCCTCCAGCCTGGACCAGGGCGGCCCCATGGCCCGCACGGCCGAAGACTGCGCGCTGCTGCTCAGCGCCATGTGCGGCCCCGATCTGGACCGCGACTCGACATCGCTCGACGTGGCAGCCGAAGACTTCACGGCCTCGCTGAACCAATCTCTTGAAGGCTTGCGCATTGGCATTCCCAAAGAATTTTTTGGCGAAGGCCTGGCGCCCGATGTGCGCGCAGCCGTGGACGGCGCTTTGCGCGAGTACGAAAAGCTGGGCGCCAAGCTGGTGCCCATCAGCCTGCCGCGCACCGAGTTGTCCATTCCGGTTTACTACATCATTGCCCCAGCAGAAGCCAGCTCCAACCTCAGCCGCTTTGACGGCGTGAAGTTCGGCCACCGCGCCAAGGACTACACCGACTTGGTGGACATGTACAAAAAGACCCGCGCCGAAGGCTTTGGCAACGAGGTCAAGCGCCGCATCATGACGGGCGCTTATGTGCTCAGTCACGGCTACTACGACGCCTATTACCTGCAAGCGCAAAAAATCCGCCGCATGATCGCCGACGATTTCCAAAACGCGTTCAAAGAATGCGACGTGATCGCTGGCCCCGTGGCCCCGTCGGTGGCCTGGAAGTTTGGCGAGAACGCCAATGACCCGGTGGCAGACTATTTGGCCGACATCTTCACGCTGCCCGCCTCGCTGGCCGGTTTGCCCGGCATGAGCGTGCCTGCTGGCTTTGGCTCGGGCAATATGCCCGTGGGCTTGCAGCTGATTGGCAACTACTTCAAAGAAGCCCAGCTGCTGAACGCCGCACACCGACTGCAACAAGCGACCGATTTCCACCTTCGCAAGCCGGAGGGCATCTGACATGAGCAAACTCGTCCAAGGCTACGAAGTCGTCATCGGCTTTGAAACACACGCCCAACTCTCGACCAAGAGCAAGATCTTCAGCCGCGCCTCGGTGGCGTTTGGCGCCGAGCCCAACACGCAAGCCTGCGCGGTGGACATGGCCCTGCCCGGCACACTGCCGGTGATGAACATGGGCGCCGTTGAACGCGCCATCGAGTTCGGCCTGGCCATCAACGCCCACATCGCCGAGCGCAGCATTTTTGCGCGCAAAAACTACTTTTACCCCGACCTGCCCAAGGGCTACCAGATCAGCCAGTTCGAGATCCCGGTGGTGCAAGGCGGCGAGGTGTCATTCTTCCTTGAAGAAGGCAAAGAGACCGTGCGCAAAACCGTGCGTCTGGAGCGTGCCCACCTCGAAGAAGACGCGGGCAAATCGCTGCACGAAGACTTCATTGGGCAAAGCGGCATTGACTTGAACCGCGCAGGCACCCCGCTGCTCGAAATCGTGACCCAGCCCGACATGCGCAGCAGCGAAGAGGCCGTGGCTTATGCCAAAGAGCTGCACAAAATCGTGACCTGGATCGGCATTTGCGACGGCAACATGCAAGAAGGCAGCTTCCGGTGCGACGCCAACGTGTCGGTGCGCAAACCCGGCGGTGAGCTGGGCACACGCCGCGAGATCAAGAACCTGAACAGCTTCAAGTTCATGCAGCAGGCGATTGACTACGAAGTGCGCTGGCAGATCGACCAGATCGAAGACGGCCACGCCATCCAGCAAGCCACCGTGCTGTTCGACCCCGACACGGGCGAAACCCGCGCCATGCGCACCAAGGAAGACGCTGCTGACTACCGCTACTTCCCTGATCCGGACCTGCCGCCGCTGGTGATTGGCCGCGACTGGGTGGAGCGCGTGCGCAGCGAAATGGCCGAACTGCCCCGCGTGATGGCCGAGCGCTTCGTGCGCGACTACGCCCTGCCCGAATACGACGCCACGCAGCTGACCCAAAGCAAGGCGGTCGCCGCCTACTTTGAAGACGTGGCAAAAGCCTGCGGCCAGCCCAAACTGGCCAGCAATTGGATCATGGGAGAAGTCTCTCGGCGACTAAAAGCTAGTGAGATTGGCATAGAGAAAACACCAGTGAACGCCACTCTTCTAGCCATGCTGATTTCCCGCGTCAAAGACGGGACAATTTCAAACAATGCTGCAAAGCTAGTGGTCTTTGAGCACCTTTGGAGTTCACCGCTTTCTGCACCACAGGATATCGACGCCCTCATCGAAGCCAAAGGCCTCAAGCAGATGAACGACACGGGTGAGCTGGAAAAAATCATCGACGAAGTCCTGGCCGCCAACCCCAAGAACGTGGAAGAGTTCAAAGCCGGCAACGCCAAGGCGCTGAACGGTCTGGTCGGTCCGATCATGAAAGCCAGCAAGGGCAAGGCCAATCCGGGGCAGGTCAACGCGTTGTTGATGAAGAAACTGGGCTAAACATGGATTCGGCGATCACTGAAGTCCCACGACTTGTACGTGACTTGTACAAGGTGGTCGCTGAATTGGAGTTGCTGTTTGAGACCAAAAATAAAAAATTTACCCCAGACGGCCATCTTGTCGGAAGTCTTGGAGAAGTACTTGCTGCCCACACGTATGGGCTTGATCTGTACCCCAACTCGCACCCAGGCCATGATGCCGTCAGTAAGGATGGTCGAGAAGTTCAGATCAAGGCGACACAAGGTAACAAGGGTGTAGCACTGCGAAGCAAGCCAGAGCATCTGATTGTCTTGCGCATCTTTCCGAATGGACAGTCAGAGGAAATTTTCAATGGGCCAGGGGATTGTGTGTGGGATGTTTGTGGCAAAAGGCTGCAAAAAAATGGCCAACATCCTGTCGCCCTTTCAACTTTAAAAAAGCTGATGGATACACAGGTTACCCAGGCTCAGCGCTTGCCGAAATTGATCTGATACCGCGCCCCCCGCCCCACCCCCGTTTGCACCAACACCCCCATCCCACACAGCGCCGTCAGCTCCCGGTACGCCGTGGCGCGTGACACGCGGCAGAGGTTCACGTATTTCTCGGTACTGATGCCGTTGGTAAATCCTTCAGGCCCCACGTCATAGAGCTTGTTGATCGCCTTGGTTTGCGTGGGCGTGAGCTGCGGGTGTTGCTCGCGCAGTTCGGTCCAGAAGCGGGTTTTATGGATTTACGCTTCAAACATGAAGCGTAAATGGCTTTTTTACGCTTCATGCGCCTTGCAAGCCAATGCGTCTTTGTCGTCCACCCGTTCGCCCAACAAGCATGCGGGTTAAGATATGCACACACTTAAATGCACATGGAGATCGCTATGCCAGCTACCCACACAGCCCCTCGAGTGCGCACCAGCGCATCCGGCAAGCGTGCTATCAATCTGAGCCTGAGCAACGATGTGCTGGAGGCAGCAAAGCATCTCACCATCAATATTTCCCAGGTCTGCGACAGCCACCTGCGTGAAGTTGTGCGTCGCGAACAGGAGCGCAAATGGCGCGTAGACCACGCCGAGTTCATCGCGGCTTACAACGCCACCATCGATGCTGAAGGTCTGCCACTGGATGAGTGGAGAAGTTTTTGATGGCACGCTTTGACGTCTATGCCAACCCTGGCAGCCACGCGGCCACCACCCCCTACCTGCTGGATGTGCAGAGCGACCTGCTCAATGGCCTGGACAGCAGGATGGTGATTCCCTTGCGCAACCTCAAGCACTTCCCCAAGGTCAAGCTGTCGACGCAACTGACACCGATTTTCACCATAGAAGGCGAAGAGTACCTGCTGGAAACACCCAAAATGGGTGCCGTCCCACTACGTGTACTGAAGTCGCGCGTGACCTCGCTCGCCCAAGCCCAAGACCAGATCACCGGCGCTATGGATTTTTTGTTCCAAGGTTATTGATTCGTCAAATTGACAAATCATTCGATGGTCGCAACATATAAAAATTAAATCTGAAGGAGGCGACCATGGCCATTCACACATTCTCAAGCCGCGACTTCTCACGGGATGTGTCAGCCGCCAAACGCGCTGCCTTAGAGGGGCCGGTATTCATCACCGAACAGGGTTGCCCCGCGTTTGCACTGCTCAAAATAGACGACTACTACCGCATGGCCGGAAAATCAACCACCTCCCTGCTGGAGGTGATGGATGGCATTCCGGGCGGTGAAGGCAGCGATTTCGATCCGCCCAAGCTGTGTATCCGTGTTCAGGCCAAATCCTTGGATTGACAGCAACTCAAGCATTCAGTCTCATCAGGGCGTGTGCCACGCCCATCGCCCACAGGGTGGTCTCCTACAGGGGAGTAACCTGTGCTGGCTTCAACGCTCCAGCGGCACCACTTCCTGTTCAATCGCCCCAAACAAGCTCTCACCGTTCAAGCCCTTCATCTCCATGCGGATGGTGTCGCCGAACTTCATGAATTCGGTGGAGGGCTTGCCGTCCAGGATGGTTTCGATGGCGCGTTTCTCAGCGATGCAGCTGTAGCCTTTGGGCCACTCGGGTTTGCCGTTCACGTCAACGCTTTTGTTGCTCACGGTGCCGCTGCCCACGATGGAGCCTGCGCGCACGTTGCGCGTTTTGCAGATGTGGGCGATCAATTGGCCAAAGTGGAAGGTCATCTCGGGGCCAGCCTCGCACATGCCCACTTTGCGGCCGTTCCAGGTGGACTGCAGCGTCAGGTGCACGCGCCCGCCGTTCCAGGCCTCGCCCAGCTCGTCGGGTGTCACGGCCACGGGGCTGAAGGCGGTGGCAGGTTTGCTTTGGAAGAAGCCAAAGCCTTTGGCTAACTCGTTCGGGATCAGGTTGCGCAGGCTCACGTCGTTGGCCAGCATGACGAGGCGCACGCCTTCGATGGCGTCATCGGCACTGGTTTGCATGGGCACATCGCCGGTGATGACGGCGATCTCGGCTTCAAAGTCGATGCCAAAGGCTTCGCTGGCACACACCACGGGGTCGCAAGGACCGATGAAGTCATCGCTGCCGCCTTGGTACATCAGCGGGTCAGTGTAGAAGCTGCTGGGCACTTCGGAGTTGCGTGCAGCACGCACCAATTCAACGTGGTTGATGTAGGCCGAACCATCGGCCCACTGGTAAGCGCGTGGCAACGGAGCCATGCAACGTTCAGAGTCGAACGGGAAAGCGTGACGGGCTTTGCCTTGGTTGAGCGTGGTGTACAGGTCTTCGAGCTGGGGGGCCAGAAAGTTCCAGTCGTCCAGCACCTGTTGCAGTTTGCTGGCGATGCCGGTCGCATAATGGGCGGTGCTCAGGTCACGGGAAACCACCACGAGTTGTCCATCGCGTGAGCCGTCTTTGTAGGTCGCCAATTTCATGTTGAATGTGTCCGTTCGTGTCTTGATGCGCTACAGTGTGCATCACCAAAAAGTTACGCATTGTTAAACTCGTTTAACTAAACGAAACCGAATTTTAGGCGATATGGACACAGACAGCACAGCCTCCAACCCCAAAGACAGTGACAAGGAACGCGCCGGCATTCAGTCGGTTGAGGTCGGTTTCGCGCTGTTGGATGTGTTGGCGCAAGCCCCAGGCCCCTTGATGTTGCGAGACCTGGCGGCGGCCGCACAAATGAGCGCGGCCAAAGCACATCGCTATCTGGTGAGCTTTCAGCGCTTGGGCCTGGTCGTACAAGACAGTGCCAACACCCGTTACGAACTGGGGCCCGCCACGCTGCGCCTGGGACTGGCCACGCTGTCACGCATGGATGTCGTGAAGATGGCGCGCGACCGTTTGCCCGCCATGATCGAGGCTTCGGGCCACACCATGGCTTTGGCCGTGTGGGGTAACCGTGGGCCAACCTTGGTGCACTGGCAGGAGACGCCATTGGCCATGCCTGTGAGTCTGCGTCTGGGCGATGTGATGCCTTTGCTGTCGTCGGCCACGGGGCGTTGCTTTGCCGCCTTCATCAGCCACGGCAGTTCGGCGGACAAAGCCGCCCCAATGATTGAAGAAGAGTTGGCGCTGGCCCGCAAACTCGGGCGCAGCGACTTGCCCAGCTCGCCCGCGCAAGTGCAGGCCATGCTCAAGGAGACCCGCCAACAAGGCCTGGGCCGCGTGGTCAATGTGCTGCTGCCAGGCATTTCAGGGCTTTGTGCCCCTGTGTTTGATGCAGATGGGCACTTGGTTTTGGGCGTGGTGTCGCTCGGCTCGTCTGCCACGCTCGACACAGCATGGGACGGGCCGATTGCGCAAAGCCTGCGCCATTTTGCGCAGCAACTGTCGACCGATCTGGGTTGGCGCGGCCACTGAACCACCATGCATGCGGTGTCCGCCCCTTTGATGCCCGCCGAAGTGCCTCCAAGCTCAGGCAGACCTTCACGCCGCACGCTCGGCTGGCTGGTGGGCGGGGTTTTGGGGCTGCATGTGTCATTGCTCTCGAGCTTGACAGGCCCACTGGACTGGCGACTGCCCTCAGATGCATCGATGCGCGTCGCGCCCATGCAAACCCGGTGGATACCGCCAACGCCTGTCCTCAGCAGCACCCCCAAAGCGCCCGTGCCAGCCAAGCCACGCACACGTGTGGCCACCGAGCCCAAGCCCGCACCCAAACCGATCGAGCCAGACACCCCACCCGCGAATGCCGAGGTGAATGTGGCGTCCATGGCAGCGGCCCAAGAGGTGGTGCCAGAGCCCATCGCGCCACCCAGTCCCTCGGCCAGCGAAGCCGCATCCAGCCAAGCGTCTGCATCCGAACCGGCCTCCGCTCCGAACACCCCACAAGCCACAGACGCGACCGTGGCCCCCACATTGGCCGTGGGAGCCGCTGTGCCACCCGCCATCACAGCCCACGAGTCGCTGCCCCCCATCCCACTGGGGGCGTTGCCGCCACCAGTCTTGCTCAGCTACCGACTGACAGGCCAAGAGAAGGGCCTGAGCTACTACGCCAATGGCGAGTTGCGCTGGCAGCACAACGAGACGGCCTACGCACTGAACTTGTCGGTGAAAGCCTTTTTGGTCGGCTCTCGGCATTGGCGAAGCCTGGGCGAGATCACCTCGGCTGGGCTCGCGCCCTCGCGTTTTTCGGACAGCTGGCGCAACGAGCGCGCTGCACACTTTGACCGCGCCAACAACCGGGTGGTGTTCAGCAACAACGCCCCGGTTGCAGTACTGGGGCCCGGCGCACAAGACCAGATCAGCCTGTATGTACAACTGGCCGCCGCAATGGCGGGAGACCCGAAACGCTTCGAGCCCGGCACGCGCTTGCAAATACAGACCGCCACGCTCAAGGATGCCTTGCCCTGGTTGTTGACGATGGAAGCCGCCGAGACTTTGACAGTGGGCGGGCAGGACTTGGCCACCTTCAAATGGGTTTGCCAACCACGCAACCGGTTTGACGCCAAGGTCGAATTTTGGGTGTCATCCCGGCACGCTTGGATGCCCGTGCGCATTCGGATCACGCAGGTCAATGGCAGTTTCATTGACCTCGTGTTGAGCGGTCAGGAGCCCTTGCCTCCCTTGCCCACTGTGGCGACTGCTGGGTAAAAAACCACACGATCTTGAAGTAGATGCGAAAGCCCCAACTTATCAGCCATGAGTTGAGAGAGAATGAAGCCATGAACCTGTTGTACGAATCTGAAACCTTTGCCGTGATGCATGTGCTCGCCAATGCGCCTGCTGAGGCTGCACCCCAAACCAGCATTCCGCTGTTGGAGCGCCATGGCTTTGAAATCGTGGACAAACGCTCGGGCAAAGAGGTCTATCTGGATGGCTCTTGGGCAGAAATGTTCCAGCAGCAAATCCAGGCCTGGCAACAGCACACCCCGACGCAAGAAGAGGTGGAAGACACGCTCGAAGGCTACACGGGCCTGGCCCAACAGCCTGTGGTGGTGCACTGAGCGATCACCCACTCAACACAAAAACCGCCTGCGAGCTCAGGCGGTTTTTTTTCGCCTGTTCAGCCACTGAAAAATCGGGCCCACCAAAATCAGCACCGCCACCAAGCGGCACACCTGAAAGGCCGTGACCACCGGCACCCCCAGCTGCAAGACCTTGGCCGTGATCGCCATCTCGGCAATGCCGCCTGGCGATGTCCCCAAAATCAAGGTGGCAGGATGCAGCCCGGTGGCCGAAGCCAACAGTAAACCAAAGCCCAGCGATAAGGCCATCATGGCCACGGTACCGGTCGCAGCCGACGCCAGCCAGCGCGGCGCGGTGTGCACAAACTCACGCCGAAAGCGCACCCCCAAGCTCACACCGATGACCAACTGCGCCGCGTTCGACAGGCCTGTGGGCACCGCCGACCAGTTCACCCCGGACAAGGTCAGCCCCATCGACACCAGCAAAGCGCCCATGAACCACGGGTTGGTGCGCTTGAGCCAAGTCATGAGCATCGCCCCCGCTGCGGTGGCCAGCGCCAGCCACAGCAAGCCGGGCCAATGTGCCACTTGGGTGCCCGGCAGCAAACGCGCATCGACCTGTAAACCCCAATGGTGTTGCGCCCACTGCATGGCAAAAGGCACCGACACCACCACGATCACCAGCCGCACGCTGTGCGCAGCCGCCACCAAATCGGTGCGTGCCCCATGGCGCTCGGCGAGCAAAGTCATCTCGGACGCGCCGCCGATAGCACTCGCAAAGTAACTGGTGGCTCGCCAGGCCCCTGGCGGCAAGTGCACGAAATCGGCCGCATGCTGTCGTTGCAGCCACAAACCAAACAGCCCGCCCAGCATCAGCGCCCACAGCACGGCCAGCGCAATGGCCCACCACAAGCTGATCACCAGAGCACTGACTTGCGGCGTGAAATACAGGCCCAAGGCCGCACCAATCACCCATTGCCCGCCGTTGCGCAGAAGGGCCGCGCTGCGAGTGGGTGCACCCAGCACCGACGCCACGGCTGTGGCCAACAAAGGCCCCAGCATCCAGGGGATGGGGGTGTGAAGCCAGGCGCACAACTGAGCGGCAGCCAGCGCCACCAGCAAGGTCAGCACCACGCGGGTGAGTTCACGAAGAGGCATTGGATCAAAAAAAGACCGCCCAAACGGGCGGTCGGTTTCTAGTGACAGGCAATGGTTCAGGCGTGGCGACGGATGCTGTCGGCCACGGTCTGCACGATCTGGTCAATGTGCGCGTCTTCCACGATGTAGGGCGGGCAAATGACAATGTTTTCGCCCGCTGGACGCACCCACACACCTTTGTGGAAGCAGTCCATGAAAATGTCATAAGCCCGCTTGCCGGGCGTGCCCGGGATGCTGGCCAACTCCACCGCCCCCGCCAAGCCCAAAGTGCGGATACCGATCACATTGGGCAAGCCCTTGAGCGCGCTGTGCATGGCATCGCCGAGCACTTTGCCTTGCTGGCCCGCACGGGCGAACAGGTTTTCTTCCTTCATCAAGTCGAGTGTGGCAATGGCCGCTGCACAGGCCACAGGATGGCCAGAATACGTGTAGCCATGGAAGAACTCGATCGCATGCGCTGGTGAGTTGGCATTCATCATCGCGTCGTAGATGAAGTCGCGGCAAATCACCCCGCCCAGCGGGATCACGCCGTTGGTCACTGCCTTGGCGAAGTTCAGCATGTCGGGCACCACGCCGTAGTAGTCGGCACCAAAGTTCACGCCCAAGCGGCCAAAACCGGTGATGACCTCGTCAAAGATCAGCAAGATGCCGTGCTTGTCGCAAATCTCGCGCAGGCGCTTCACATAGCCTTGGGGCGGGATGTACCAGCCCGCGCTGCCCGCAATCGGCTCGACGATCACGGCGGCCACGTTGCTCGGATCGTGCAGCACCAAAATGCGGTTTTCCAGCTCCAGCAGCGGGTCTTCTGCCCACACCGGCTCTTCGTGGTGGATGTAGGCGTGGTTCACCGGGTCGTGGATAAAGCGCATGTGGTCCACACGGGGCAGCAATTGCGCGCCAAAGGCTTTGCGGTTGGCGGGCAGGCCGCCCACACTCATGCCGCCAAAGTTGACGCCGTGATAACCCTTTTCGCGGCCGATGAACACCGTGCGGTGGCCTTCGCCCCGGGCGCGGTGGTAGGCCAGCGCCACTTTCAGGGCGGTGTCGGCCGCTTCCGAGCCCGAGTTGCAAAACAGCACCTTGTTCAGGTCACCGGGGGCCATGGCGGCGATCATCTGCGCCGCCTTGAAAGCTTTGTCGTTGCTGGCCTGAAACGCCGTGGCGTAGTCCAGCGTATCGAGCTGGTTCTTGATGGCCTCGTTGATGGGCTTGCGGTTGTGACCCGCGCCCACACACCACAGGCTGGAGATGCCGTCGATCACTTTTTTGCCGTCGTGTGTGGTGAAGTGCATGCCCTCGGCACCCACAAACACCCGGGGGTCTTGTTTGAAAGTGCGGTTGGGCGTGAAGGGCAACCACTGGTTGTCCATGTTGATGTCGGGGTGGGTCACGGCAATAACTCCTTGATATCGATTCAACTGACCAGTTTAATGGGCAAAGTTCGCCTTCTTTGCCCGCA
>JAGNVG010000080.1 GCA_017986605.1 Limnohabitans sp. | reverse complement strand
GCGGATGTCCCGCACAGGTCAGCTCATGGGTTCAAACCCCAATGCCCAAAAAGACATGGCAGCCCTAGACTGCGTGGCATCTACAAACCGCTCACGCGCATGACCATGAAACGCTTTTCTGACCGTCGCTCCTTTCTTCAAACTGCCGCAGTGGCCGCCACCACCGTGGCCAGCAGCAGCCCTCTGGTCAGCGTCTGGGCGCAAACCAAGTGGCCTGCCAAACCCATCCGGATCATTGTGGCTTTCCCGCCCGGCGGCCTGACCGACGCCTTGGCCCGCAGCTACGGCGATCACCTGGCCACCAAGCTGGGTGTGCCGGTGGTCATCGACAACAAGCCCGGTGCAGGCGCCATCATCGGCATTGACGCAGCGGCCAAATCGCCAGCCGATGGTTACACCTTGGTCATGAGCACCTCGGGCACCTTCTGGCAAAACCGCATCTTGTATTCCAAGCTGCCCTACAACCTCGACAAAGACCTGACCCCGGTCACCGTGTTCCCTTCGGGGCCGTTGGTGGTGGGCATCAACGACAAAATTCCGGCCACCAACATGGCCGAATTTGTGGCTTGGGCCAAAAAGAACCCGGTGTCCATGGGCACCTATGCCCCAGGCTCCTACCCGCACATGGTGGCCGACCAGACCAACCGCGTGCACGGCACCAAGATTCAGTCAGTGCATTACCGGGGCGAAGCCCCCATGTGGCTCGACGTGGCTTCGGGCCAATCGCAAATTGCCGTGGGCAGCTACCTGGCCTTCAATGCCGTGGCCAGCCGAGGCGTGCGTGCCATCGGCGTGACCGGCAGTTACCGTTCCCCCAAACTGCCCAACGTGCCCACCCTCATGGAGCAAGGCGACACCGCCAAGTTGGTGACTTTGGAAGGCGGCTTGCCCCTGGTGGCCCCGGCCGGCACACCCGAAGCTGTGCTCAAACTCCTGGCCGATGAAGCTGTGGCCTGGTCCAACACCGACAAGGCCGCCAAGCTGCGCGAGACCTTCGCCATCCCCAACAAGCCCAAAAACCTGGCTGGCACCCGCAAGGACTGGGAAGGCGAAGTGCCCGTCTGGATCAAGCTGGCGGTGGACTTGGGCATCAAGCTCGACTGAAACCTGCGCTTTGGCATCTCCTCATTCTTGTTTGATCCTGGGTCTGCGGACCCTGAAGTCGCGGTTTAATCTCGGCTTATGAGCAAAACAGACCAGATGAGTTTTTTCGGCTTCGAGCCCGAAGCGGCCGAAAAACCAGCCAAACCCGCCAAGGCTTCAAAGCCTGCCAGCCCTCCAGCCACGGCGGTGATGCCTGCCGAGGCCGTTGCGGTGGCGCCTGTGGCTGCGCCCTTGGTGTCGCAGGCCAGCGACCCCGAGGCCATGGCCCAAGTGCTGGCGCAGCACCCCGACTTTCGCGTGCTGCGCCGTTTGCAGCCTGTCAACGACTATGGTGGGCTACAGGGCCAGGCCACGCAGCGCGTGATCGTGCTGGACACCGAAACCACCGGACTGGACAGCAAGAGCGAAAAAGTCATTGAGTTGGCCATGTTGTCGGTGCGGGTGGACAGCGCGACCGGCTTGCCGGTGGGGCCCGTCACGATTTACGAGTCGTTTGAAGACCCGGGCCGACCAATTCCGCCCCAGATCACCGAGATCACCGGCATTGACGACAGCATGGTGCAGGGCCAACGCATCGACGACGCGGCCGTGAACGCCTTGGTGCAAGAGGCCGATTTGGTCGTGGCGCACAACGCCGGGTTTGACCGGCCGTTTGTCGAGGCGCGTTGGCCTGTGTTTGCGGGCAAGGCTTGGGGCTGTTCGTTTCAGGGCATTGACTGGAAGAAAGAGGGCAGCGGCTCGGCCAAGCTGGAGTTTTTGGCGTCGGAGCGCGGCTGGTTTTACGACGCCCACCGGGCGCAGGTGGACTGCCATGCGCTCTTGCAGGTGCTGGCTTCGCCGCTGGCCGATGGGCAAAGCGGGCTGGCACGGCTGCTGACCGGGGCCGATCAGACGCGCTACAAGTTGCGCGCCACAGGGGCACCGTTTGAAGCCAAAGACAAGCTCAAGGCACGCGGCTACCGTTGGGACGGCGAAGGCCGGGTTTGGTGGTGCAGTTTGGGCTCTGACGCTTTGCTGGACGCCGAGTGCGCCTGGCTACGTGCAGAGGTCTATGGCCAGCGCAGCGCCCGGGTGCAACTGGAGGCGATGGACAGCCGGGTGCAGTTTTCCAGCCGTTCGGGCGCTTTGAGCGAGCGTTCAGTTTGATTTTTGCCGGCCCGGTCCGACAAGCTGGGATAATGCCGGGTTGCACACGCCGCGCCTGATTCCATCAGCAGGCTTGCGGCGCAGAGCGGGCACCCTTGGGGTGCAAGGTCTCTGCCTACTTTTATTCAGGGTGATACATGGCTCAATACGTATTTTCGATGAACCGGGTCGGCAAGATCGTGCCGCCCAAACGTCAGATTCTCAAAGACATTTCCTTGTCTTTCTTCCCCGGTGCCAAGATCGGCGTGCTGGGCACCAACGGCTCGGGCAAGTCCACTTTGCTCAAGATCATGGCCGGCATCGACAAAGAGATCGAAGGCGAAGCCATCCCCATGGCAGGCCTGAAGATCGGCTACCTGCCACAAGAGCCTCAGCTCGACCCCACCGAAACCGTGCGTCAGTCGGTTGAAAACGGCATGGGCGAGATCAAAGCCGCGCAAACCCGCTTGGAAGAGGTGTATGCCGCCTATGCTGAAGAAGACGCCGACTTTGACGCGCTGGCTGCTGAGCAGGCCCAACTCGAAGCGATCATTGCCACTGCAGGCGATGCTTCTGACCACCAACTCGAAATCGCCGCCGACGCGCTGCGTCTGCCCCCATGGGACGCCGTGATCGGCAACCTGTCGGGCGGTGAAAAACGCCGTGTGGCCTTGTGCCGCCTGTTGCTGTCGCGCCCCGACATGCTCTTGCTTGACGAGCCGACCAACCACTTGGACGCCGAATCGGTGGACTGGCTGGAGCAGTTCCTGTCGCGTTTCTCGGGCACCGTGGTGGCCATCACCCACGATCGCTACTTCTTGGACAACGCCGCCGAGTGGATTTTGGAACTCGACCGTGGCCACGGCATCCCCTACAAGGGCAACTACTCCACCTGGTTGGAGCAAAAAGAAGCCCGTTTGGAGCAGGAGCAGCGCACCGAAGACGCCCGCACCAAGGCCATGAAGAAGGAACTGGAGTGGGCCCGCGCCAACCCCAAGGGCCGGCAGGCCAAGAGCAAGGCCCGTTTGGCCCGCTTCGAAGAGCTGAGCGACTACGAATACCAGCAGCGCAACGAAACCCAGGAAATTTTCATTCCTGTGGCCGAGCGTCTGGGCAATGAAGTATTCGAGTTCACGAACGTCAGCAAGTCCTTTGGCGACCGCATGCTGATCGACAACCTGAGCTTCAAGGTGCCTGCAGGCGCCATCGTCGGCATCATCGGCCCCAACGGCGCCGGTAAGTCAACCTTGTTCAAGCTGATCTCGGGCCGCGAGCAGCCCGACAGCGGTGAGGTCAAGATCGGCCAGACCGTGAAGATGGCCTTTGTGGACCAGAACCGCGACGACCTGGACAACAACAAAACCGTGTGGGAAGACGTCTCGGGTGGCCTCGACATCATCAACGTGGGCAAGTTCCAGATGGCCAGCCGTGCGTATTGCGGCCGCTTCAACTTCAACGGTGGCGACCAGCAAAAGAAGGTTGGCATGCTGTCGGGTGGTGAGCGCGGTCGTTTGCACTTGGCCAAAACGCTGATCGAAGGTGGCAACGTGTTGCTGCTGGACGAACCCTCCAACGACTTGGACGTGGAAACCTTGCGTGCCTTGGAAGACGCGCTGCTGGAATTCGCCGGTTCGGTCATGGTCATCAGCCACGATCGCTGGTTCCTGGACCGTATTGCCACCCACATCCTGGCCGCCGAAGGCGACAGCCAGTGGGTGTTCTTTGACGGCAACTACCAGGAATACGAAGCCGACAAGAAAAAGCGTCTGGGCGAAGAGGGCGCCAAGCCCAAGCGCGTGCGTTTCAAGGCTTTGAAGTAATTCAGCCGCTTTGCACAACACAACGGGCCCTTCGGGGCCCGTTGTCGTTGCTGGGGTTGCAGCAGGGGCGTACCCCGCGCGCTGTGCCGCAAACCGCTCAGGGCGTGGTCAGTTTGTCCCGTGCCTTGCTTGCCCACAGTTGCAGGTTGTCAAACAAGCCTTGTTGACTGAACGAGCAGCTTTCGCCGCTGAACAGGGCGCTGGCCTCGATGCGGTCGAGCAAGTCGGCCAGCACCACGCCGAACTTCTCGGGCAAGGGCAGCGTCGCTGCGCCGTGACGCCACAGTTGGATCATGTCGTTTTGGCGCAATTCGCCTCGCGTGCAGGCGTCAAGCGCGGCGGTCATGCGGCTCAGGGTGTCAAGGTCGGTGCTCATGGGCCATGGGTCTCCTGCAAGGCTCGATGCAAGGGCTGTGGACGCCTGCTTGGGCGGGCGGGTTTCGAGGCGACAATCATGCCCCATGAAAGCCAAATCTCTCAAACCCATGCGCCTGGAAGACATCTTGTTCAGTCAGGGCTTTGGCACCCGCCGGGTGTGTGCCGGGCTGGTCCAGCAAGGCTATGTGCAAGTCAAGGGCGAAACCATCACCGATTCGGGTGAGTTTTTCGAACTCGAAGACCTGCACTTCAACGTGCAAGGCACCGAATGGCCGTTCAAGGAGCACGCCTACGTGCTTCTGAACAAGCCTGCAGGCACCGAGTGTTCGCAAAAGCCATCGACCTGGCCGAGCATTTACACACTGCTGCCGGCACCCTTGCGCCAGCGTCCGCAAAAAGCGGCGGTGCAGGGGGTGCAGGCGGTGGGTCGACTGGACCAGGACACCACGGGTTTGCTGCTGCTGACCGATGACGGCAAGTTCATCCACAAGATGAGTTCGCCCAAGCACCATGTGCCCAAAGTTTATGAAGTGACCACCAAGCACCCCATCACGCCCGAGATGGTGGACAAGTTGCTCAGTGGCGTGGTGCTGGACGACGACCCCAAACCCGTCAAGGCCGCCGCCTGCGAGGCGGTGGGCGAATTGCACTTGAGGTTGACCCTGACCGAAGGCAAATACCACCAGGTCAAGCGCATGCTGGCCGCCGTGGGCAACCGGGTGGAAGCCCTGCACCGCTCACAAATCGGTGGCTTGGTCTTGGATGATTTGGCCCCCGGCCAGTGGCGCTGGTTGACCGACGCCGACCTGGCTTTGCTCAAGCCCTGAGCTTGACGGGCAGGTCCTACAGACCGCTCATGAAGGCCTGCAACGCTTGTCCCACCGTTTCGGGTTGATCTCGTTGGGGTGAGTGCCCGCAGCCAGGCAGTTTGAGCAGCTTGGCTTGTGGCACAGCCACGGCAATGTCATCGATCTGCGCCATCGTGCCGTAGGGGTCGGCGTCCCCCTGAATGGCGAGCAAGGGCGCTGAAATTCCGGCCAGCTCAGGCCGGATGTCAAACGTGCGGAAGGCCTCGCTTAGCCACACATCGTTCCATTGCCAAAAGGCACAGTCCACATCTGCGTGGTAGGGGGCCAGACGCTGGCGCAGGGGGCCGTTTTCGTAGGCGCTGCGGGCCGCCGTGATGGCTTGCACCGAGATGTCTTCGACCATCACGTGCGGCGCCATCACCACACAGCCGGCTACCTCAAAGCGGCTGGCATGGAGCAGGGCGATGGTGCCGCCGTCTGAATGGCCCAGCAACACGGGGCGTGAAATGCCCAAGGCCTGCAGCAAGCTGGGCAACACCACCAGCGCTTCGTGGTGCATGTAATCGGGCAAGAGGCGCCCCACGCGCTGCCCAGCCGACTCGCCAGAGGGGGCGCGCACATCTGGCACGGGGTCCGATTGGCCGTAGCCCCGGCGTGAATAAACCAAGCCCGCGCAGCCCAGCCGCTCGCAAATTTGCGCGGGCCAGTCGCGCCACATGGCCACACTGCCCAGGCCTTCATGCAAAAAAACCAAGGTGGGCCAGGCGTTGTTGACGGCGGCGGGAATCTGCATGACCTCCAAGGTGACGCCTTGCAGGTTGATTTTCGTAGGGGGCTTCATGGGCATCTGGGTTCCTGTGGTGCTCCGATTACACTTGAATGTGATTTTGAAAGCGTTTTTGTGATTTCCTTGCTTCCTGTTCTTCGATTTTTGGCGGTGGCCGTATTCGGTCTTCAGTTTTTCGGTGTTTCGGCGCAAGCCCCTGCATCGGCTCCGGTCCCGGTTTTTGTACTCAATTCCCTTGATGGCACGGTCAGCGTGATCGATCCGGTCAGCTGGACCGAAAAAAAGCGCATCCCCACCGGCAAAGAGCCGCACCACCTGTACATGACGCCCGATGAAAAATCGGTCATCGTGGCCAATGCGCTCAGCGATTCCTTGACCTTCATTGACCCGCGCACGGCGCAGGTGCAGCGCACGGTGACGGGTATTCTGGACCCTTACCAGCTGCGGTTTTCGCCTGATATGAAGTGGTTTGTCACGGCGGCCAACCGCCTCAACCATGTGGACATTTACCGCTGGGACGGCCAGACCCCCACATTGGCCAAGCGCATTGCCACGGGTAAAACGCCCAGTCACTTGTGGATCGACAGCAAAAGCACCACCGTGTGGGCCACGATGCAAGACAGCAACGAGCTGGTCACCATCGACTTGGCCACGCAAACCCTGAAAAACCGGGTGCCCACGGGCACCATGCCTGCCGACGTGTTTGGCACACCCGATGACAAAACCCTGCTGGTGGGGTTGACCGGTGGCCAAGGTGTCGAGGTGTATGACGTGAGCAGTGGCACCCCCCGCTTGGTCAAGACCGTGCCCACTGGCAAAGGCGCTCACGCTTTTCGTGCATTGGGTGACCGCAAGCACGTGCTCGTGAGCAACCGTGTGGCCAACACCGTCAGCCAAATCGATTACACCAGCATGCAGGTGGTGGCCGAGTTTCCCGGACCCGCGGGGCCCGACTGCATGGACGTGAGCAAAGACGGCAAAACCTTGCTGCTCGCTTCGCGTTGGGCCAAAAAACTCACGGTGATCGACATCCCCAGCCGCAAGGTTGTGCGACAGGTGAGCGTGGGCAAGTCGCCGCACGGCGTGTGGACACTCGACCATGCGGGTCGCAACTGACACCCTGAAAACCGGCGTGCTGGCCCTGGCGGCCATGGCACTGCCCGTCTTGGCTCAAAACCCACAGCGCCCATGCACACAAGCGGTTTACCTGACTTTTGACACCGGGCACATGGGCGTGGCCCCGCTGATTGCGCAAGTGCTGCAACGCCAGCAGGTCAAGGTCACCTTTTTTGCCGCCCAGGAAAAAACCCAACAAGGCGACGGCACACTGGGCCAGCACTGGGCCCCGTGGTGGAAAGCCCGCGCAGCCGAAGGCCACGCCTTTGCCTCGCACACCTGGGACCACGCCTACTGGCGTGCCGACCTGAACGATGCCAAGGACCAAAAGTTCCGCATCCGCCCCAGTGCCGGTGCACAAGCAGGCCAAGACTTGGTCTGGACCGCGCAGAATTATTGCGACAACTTGCGCCAAGCCGCCCAAAGACTGCAGGATGTGACGGGCCAGGCTCCTTTGCCTTTGTTCCGTGCGCCGGGGGGCAAAACCTCGGCGCGCTTGCTGGCAGCGGCCAAGCAGTGCGGCTTTGCCCACGTGGCTTGGGCCGATGCCGGTTTTTTGGGTGACGAGTTGCCCAGCGGCGCTTACCCGAACGCCCAACTCTTGCAAAAAGCGTTGCGCAACATCCGCGCGGGCGACATCCTGATGGCGCATTTGGGCATCTGGTCACGCCAAGACCCGTGGGCCCCTGCGGTGCTGGAACCCCTGATCGAAGGGCTCAAAGCCAAAGGCCTGTGCTTTGCCACGCTGCGCGAGCACCCGTCCTACCGCGACTGGATTGGCCAGCACCCCTTGCAGCTTGCGGCTTTGCCCGATTCGCGACAATAAGCACATGGACTTTTTGCTCGACGGTTTTGCTTGGCTTCAGCAAACGCTTTACGAAGCGTTGGTGCAGCCTATGGCCTTTGCCGCAGGGCAGGGCCATCTGCTGGAAAAAGCCTACGAAGGCACAGGCTGGCTGGTGGTGGGTTTGCTGCAGATCGCCGTGCTGGTCGCCGTGATTGGGCCACTGCAACGCCTGTGGCCCGCCGAGTCGCAACCCGACGCCCGGGCCGTGCGGGTCGATGTGCTCTACACCCTGATTCACCGCTTGGGCCTGTTCAAGCTGGGCATGTTCTTCACGCTCGACTATGCTTTTGAGCAAGGCTGGGGCGTGTTGCGCAGCATGGGTTGGCCCACGCTGCACTTGGATGGTCTGTGGCCCGGCGTGACCGACTTGGCGCTGCCCAGTTTTGTGCTGTACCTGGTGGTGTTTGACTTCGTGAACTACTGGGTTCACCGGGCGCAGCACCAATCCAACACCTGGTGGGCTTTGCACTCGCTGCACCATTCGCAGCAGCACATGAGCATGTGGACGGACAACCGCAACCACCTGCTGGACGACGTGGTGACCAGCCTGATCCTGTCGGCGGTGGCCGTGCTCATTGGCGTGGGCCCTGGGCAGTTTGTGGCGCTGGTGGCCATCAGCCAGCTGAGCGAGAGCTTCCAACACGCCAATGTGCGCATCTGGTTTGGCCGCATCGGCGAGCGCCTGTGGGTCAGCCCGCGCTTTCACCGCAGGCACCACAGCATCGGCATCGGGCATGAGTCTGAGGTGCAGGGCCGAACTGTGCTGGGCGGCTGCAACTTCGGCGTGCTGCTGCCTTGGTGGGACATGCTCTTTGGCACCGCCGACTTTCAGCTGCGTTACGACCCCACAGGCGTGCGCGATCAGGTGGAACAGGGCCGTGACTATGGGCGCGGATTTTGGGCGCAGCAATGGCGTGGCTTGCTGCGTCTGGTGGGCCGGGCCTGACATCCGCACAGCGCTGGCGCTTCTTGCGCAACTGCTAAGCTTGTACACATGAAACTCTTGATCGATTCCTTCTGGCGTTCAGCCATGTATTGCCTGTACCCCCGGGTGATCGGCCTGTCGTTTTTGCCGCTGGTGCTGATCGTGGCGCTGTCCTGGTTGCTGGGCTATTTGTACTGGGACACCGCTGTCACGGGCGTGCGGGCTTGGCTGGATGCCTCCAGTTGGCTCACGGTGGTGTGGCGCTGGCTGGAGGGCATTGGCTTGCCTGACCTCAAGACCGTGGTCGCACCCTTGATGGTGATTTTTTCGGTCACCCCGCTGGTGGTGGTGGCCTCTTTGCTGGCGGTGTCTTTTTTGATGACCCCCGCGCTCACCCGCTTGGTGGCCGAGCGGCGTTTTTCGGGCCTGCAGCGCAAGCACGGCGGCAGTGTCTTGTCCAGCGTGTGGTGGACCTTTTTGTCTTTGGTGCTCGCCCTTGGGGCCTTGCTGCTCACGCTGCCCATGTGGCTGGTACCGCCTTTGGCCATGTTGCTGCCTGCGCTCATTTGGGGTTGGCTCACTTACCGCGTCATGGCCTTTGATGTGCTGGCCGAGTTCGCCAGTGCGGACGAGCGCCATGCCCTGATGGCCCGCCACCGCATGCACTTTTTGGCCATGGGTGTCGTCACAGGCTTGATGGGAGCCGTGCCCAGCATGTTGTGGGCTTCGGGTGCTTTTTTTGCCGCCTTTTTTGTGTTTTTGGTGCCGATGGCCATCTGGATCTACACCCTGGTGTTTGCCTTCTCGTCGCTGTGGTTTGCGCACTTTGCTCTGGCGGCTTTGCACACCTTGCGCGCTGAGCCTTTGAACGCGATGGTGGACGAAGTGCTGCCCGCTGTGCCTGCGTCCCCCCATGCTGCAGCCAAGCTGGGCATGGACGCCAACGACCCGCCCGAGGGTGTGACCGATGTTGAACCGCGTCGCGGGATTTGACCCACCACAGAAAGTCTTTTGAGCATGACCCCCACATTTGGCCTGATCATCATTGGTGACGAAATCATGTCCGGCAAACGCCAGGACAAGCACATGCCCAAAGTCATCGAGTTGATGTCTGCACGCGGCCTGACCCTGAGCTGGGCCGAATACGTAGGCGATTCGCCCGAGCGCATCACCGCCACCTTGAAGCGGGCTTTTGAATCGGGCGATGTGGTGTTCAGTTGTGGCGGCATTGGGGCCACCCCCGACGACCACACCCGCCAGTGCGCTGGCCGGGCGCTGGGCGTGCCGCTGGCGCTGCACCCCGAAGCCAAGCGGCTCATTCAAGAGCGCATGCAAGACACCGCCAAAGAGCAGGGCTTGCCTTACGAACCCGAGCGAGACGACAACGTGCACCGCCTCAACATGGGCGTGTTCCCCGAAGGGGCCGACATCATCCGCAACCCGTACAACAAGATTCCGGGTTTTCGCTGCCGGGGCGCTGGCGGCGGCGCCGTGCACTTTGTGCCGGGTTTTCCGGTCATGGCCTGGCCCATGATCGAGGCCGAGCTGGACACGCATTACGCGAGCCACTTTCAGCAAAACGCTTGGCTGGAAAAGTCGGTCATCGTGCTCGGTTCAATGGAGGCCACCCTGACGCCCTTGATGGAGGCCATTGAAGCGCAGCACCCCGGCGTCAAGGTGTTCAGCTTGCCCAGCGTCGACCACCCGCAGTGGGGGCGTCACATCGAGTTGGGCGTTAAAGGCGAGCCTGCCCGAGCCGAATTGGCCTACTTGGACTTGCGCGAAGGCTTGAAAGTCTTCCTGCTCAAATACGGCCCCGAATTGGTGCGTTGATATAATTTTCACCAAAATGGTGCAAAATAGCACAATAAAGGTGCGTCGCTAAACGCCCTGGGATTGGGCGCCCAAGCTTCAAAGGCCGCAAAATGCTGTGCCGAGGTCTGTGCCGAGTTCGTGAGCCCCTGCACGCGTTCTTTTTTCTGCGTCTGAAGTGGCCAATCGGGCCTGCTCAAGGCACAATCTTGGGCTGTTCAGGTGCAGTGATTTGC
>JAGNVG010000173.1 GCA_017986605.1 Limnohabitans sp. | reverse complement strand
CGGGTCTTTAAAATCGCTGGCATGAATCGCCCCTTGCTGTCGCCCGGTCTGCCGCCTGAAGTTTTCGGCGCGTGGTACTGGCTTAAAAAAGAACTGCAAGACTTTTGCAGCGCCCAAAACTGGCCCACGGGCGGCAGCAAGCAAGACCTGACGGCGCGTGTGCTGGCGGGTTTGTCGGGGCAGCGCCTGCCTGACACGGCTTCAAAGGCAGCCACAGGTGCCATGCCTGACAAGCTCACGCCGCAAACGGTGATTGGCCCAGGCTGGCGGCTCAACGCGGCATTGCGCGGTTTTTTTGTGGCGCACACCAGCCCCGCGTTTCGCTTCAACCAGGCTTTGCGTGATTTATTCAAAAACCCCGATGGCTGCACGCTGGGACAGGCTTTGGCCGTTTACCGAAGCAGCCTTGAGCAAGGTCCAGCCCTGATTCAGCGACAATTCCAGTTCAACCAGCACATCCGCGACTATTTTGCGCAGCACCCGGGTGCCACCCGCGCTCAGGCGCTGCAAGCCTGGCAAGCCAAACGCCAGACCGCGCAAGCCCTTGTTTTTTCTGCCGACACCGAATGAAATCCCTGACCTACACCCGCGCCCAAGCGCTGCCCGAGATCCTGAAAACCCGCATCGCCATCCTCGACGGGGCCATGGGCACCATGATCCAGCGCTTTAAATTGTCTGAGGCCGATTACCGGGGTGAGCGTTTCAAGGACTTCCCCAAAGACGTCAAGGGCAACAACGAGCTGCTGAGCCTGACCCGCCCCGATGTGATCCGCGACATCCACGAAGGCTATTTGGCCGCCGGGGCCGACATGATCGAGACCAACACCTTTGGTGCGACCACGGTGGCCCAGGCCGACTACGACATGCAGCATCTGGCCCGCGAGATGAACTTGCAGTCCGCCAAATTGGCCCGCGCTGCCTGCGACAAGTTCTCCACCCCCGACAAGCCCCGTTTTGTGGTCGGCGCTTTGGGCCCCACGCCCAAGACCGCCAGCATCAGCCCCGACGTGAACGACGCTGGTGCCCGCAACGTGACCTTTGAAGAGCTGCGCGCCGCTTATTACGAGCAGGTCGAAGCCTTGGTGGAGGGCGGCTCGGATGTGCTGCTGGTCGAAACCATTTTTGACACCCTCAACGCCAAGGCCGCGCTGTTCGCCATCGAAGAATTCTTTGAAGCCAGTGGCCAGCGCCTGCCGCTCATCATCAGCGGCACCGTGACCGACGCGTCCGGCCGCATTTTGAGCGGCCAGACGGTCACGGCGTTTTGGCACAGCGTGCGCCACGCGCAGCCCCTGGCCATTGGCCTGAACTGCGCTTTGGGTGCCACGCTGATGCGTCCTTACATTCAAGAGTTGAACAAGGTGGCGGGTGACACCTTCATCAGCTGCTACCCCAACGCAGGCCTGCCCAATCCCATGAGCGATACCGGCTTTGACGAAACCCCCGAAGTCACCAGCCGCCTGATCCACGAATTTGCTGCCGAAGGCCTGGTCAACATCGTGGGCGGCTGCTGCGGCACCACGCCAGATCACATCGGCGCGATCAGCCGTGCCGTGGCTCCGCTGGCTCCGCGCGGTGTGCATGGGGGCTTCTTTTATAAAGAAGCGGCCTGACAGAAGCCACAACACGTCCAAGTTCAAGGCCTTGGTTTTTGTAGGTCGGTGCCTTCAGGTCCGACACAACGGCGGTGGACCATGGCCCTTTCACCCTGCCGTTTTGTGGTGTGTCGGCTAAGCCCCAGATAATTCAGTCTTCCAGCATCAAGCGCTGCACGGCCGCCAGCTCTGCGGGCTCAGCCCAATCGCCCCGTGTAAATAGCCAGCCATGCTGCTTGAGTTGAGCAATGCCTTCGCTTGTCATTGGGTGTGGTGACATTACATGGTTGCTGTAGCGCGCTGTATTTCTTTGGTGTCGGTCGAATCCGCTCGAAGCTGGCGGTGCTTGAGTCGGTAAGCCAGTTGTGGACGGGTCATGCCCAGCAGGCGTGCGGCTTCTGACAGATTGCCACGGGTGCGCGACACCGCCATGTCCAGTACGAGCGCGTCGATATCCTCCAGTGCGCTGCCGCTGTCCAGGATACGTGCACACAAATCTTTCTCCTGCGCACTGGGTAGGTTGGTAAGACGACCCTGCGTGTCCAAGCCAGTTTGCACCGCATCAGGCTGATTGGGGAACAGGTGGTCCAGCTCAACCATGCCCGCCTGAGGTGCAAGGATCACCCCTCGCTCCACCAAATTTTCAAGCTCGCGCACATTGCCTGGCCAGCCATGCTGTTGTAGTGCCTGTAGCGCGCGTTCTTCAAAGCCCCATACGCGTTTGTTGTGCAGCGCGCAAAAGCGGTCAAGCATGACTTGGGCCAGTGGTTCGATGTCGGTCTTGCGTTCACGCAACGGTGGAATGCAAATCGGGTAAACATTGAGGCGGTACAGTAAGTCGGCCCGAAAGCGCCCGTCCAGCACCGCCTGCTGCAAGTCGACATTGGTGGCCGCCACCAAGCGCACATTGACTTTGCGTGTGGTCTCGCCACCCACCCGTTCTATTTCACCCTCTTGCAGCACGCGCAGTAGTTTGGCTTGTGCTGCGAGGGGCAACTCGCCCACTTCGTCCAGCAGCAGTGTGCCGCCATCGGCACGCTCAAAGCGGCCGATGCGCACGGCGTGAGCACCCGTGTATGCACCCTTCTCCACGCCAAATAACTCAGCCTCCACCAATTCAGAAGGCAGTGCGGCACAATTTACCGCCACAAAGGGGTTGTCGGCTCTGCTGGAGAGTTCGTGCAAGGCGCGTGCAAAGCGTTCCTTGCCCACGCCGGTCTCACCTGTTAGCAGCACGGTGGCTTGAGTGGGTGCCACCTTGTGCATGAGCGTTAAGGCCTTGCGAAAAGCCGACGAGTTACCTATCAACGTACTACCCTGGCTAAAGGGCTCCAACGTTGATTTGAGCGCCTCCACTTGCAACTGCAGGGCTTCCATTTTTTCCATCAATGAGTCGTCAGTGAAATAGACGCGGTGCGCTTCGCCGTCCGGCCATTCTTCGATGGGACGGCCGACGATTTGGCAGTGTTCGGCACCGCAGGCAGCGCACAGAGTTTCCTTGTAGAGGATCAGTCGCCCCATGAACGCGCTGGTATAGCCACTGGCATAGCCCAGCAATGTCCAGCA
>JAGNVG010000079.1 GCA_017986605.1 Limnohabitans sp. | reverse complement strand
ACCGCAGCACCCTGACCGGCCGACCCTTTTATTACTTCGCCTACGGCGCGGCCTGCAGCGAAGTGGCCATCGACACCTTGACGGGCGAGTACCGCGTGCTGCGCACCGACATCCTGCACGACGTGGGGCATTCGCTGCACCCGGAAATCGACATCGGCCAGATCGAAGGCGGCTTCGCGCAAGGCCTGGGCTGGCTCACCACCGAAGAGCTGGTGTGGAACGCCAAAGGCGAGCTGCTCACCAAGGGCGCTAGCACCTACAAAATCCCCACCGCCGCCGACATGCCCGCGCAACTCAACATTGCGCTGTGGCACGAGGCCAACCGAGAGGACAACGTGGGCGGCAGCAAGGCCGTGGGCGAACCGCCCTTCATGCTGGCCATCAGCGTGTTCGAAGCGCTGCGCGACGCCATCGGCGCCTCCCGCCCGGGCTGCACCCCCATCCACCTGGACACCCCCGCCACGCCCGAGCGCGTGTTGAACGCTATCCTTGCCCCATGATGGCTTCTTTGAATGGGGGTCAGATCCCCATTAATTTGACTTGAATTGATCCACCGATGACGGCCCTTCCCTCTGTTACCCATTTACAAGGCTGGCGCGCTGGCCTGTTGTGGTTTCCTGACCCGCAAAACCCCCAGGCCCGCCACGAAACCGACGGCCTGCTAGTGACCGCACTTGAAGCCGACGGCATCGTGCGCATTCAGGCCATCGGCCCCTACCGCGAACTGGCCCCGCAGTACCCCGACCTGCCTGTGACCCACTGGCCCGGCCTGTGCATCGCGCCCGGCTTTGTCGATCTGCACATCCACTACCCACAAACCGATGTGATCGGCTCGCCCGCCGAGGGCCTGTTGCCTTGGCTGGAGCACTACACCTTTCCGCATGAAAAACAGTTTGCAGACCGCGCCTACGCCCACGAAGTCAGCGCGTTTTTTCTGGACGAGCTGATGCGCCACGGCGTGACCACCGCCCTGTGTTTTGCCACGGCCCACCCCGAGTCGGTCGATGCTTTCATGGCTGAAGCGCAAAAACGCCACCTGCGCATGATCACTGGCAAGGTGCTGCAAGACCGCCACAGCCCCGACGGCCTGCGCGACACCAACACGGCTTTGAGCCTGCGCCAAACCGAAGACCTGATCCACCGCTGGCACGGCGTGGACCGCCTAGGTTACGCCATCACGCCGCGCTTTGCACCCACCAGCACCCGCGAGCAACTGCATGGCGCGGGCGAGATCGCGCAGCAGTTTCCGAATGTGTGGATTCAGTCACATGTGGCCGAGAACGTGGACGAGATCCGCTGGGTACAAGAACTCTTTCCCGAAGCCCGCAGTTATCTGGATGTGTACGACCGCGCAGGCCTTTTGCGCCAGCGCTCGGTGTACGCGCATTGCATTTACTTAGACGAAGCCGACCGCTGCCGCATGGCCGAAGTGGGGGCAAGCGCCGCCGTCAGCCCCACCAGCAACCTTTTTTTGGGCAGTGGCTTTTTTGACTACCCTGCTTCAGACGCGGCTGGTTTGCGCTACGGCCTGGCCAGCGATGTGGGCGGCGGCACCAGCTTCAGTCCCTTTCACACCATGCACGCGGCCTACACGGTCGCCAGGCAAAGTGTGGGCCGCCCCGGCGTCAGCCTCGCGCCCGAACACCTGTGGTGGCAACACACGGCGGGCGCTGCGGCTGCGTTGGACCTGAACGGCCAAGTGGGCAACCTGCTGCCCGGCTGTGAAGCCGACTTTGTGGTGCTGAACCCCAAAGCCACGCCCTTGCTGGCGCGCCGAACATCCCAAACCGAAAGCCTGGCCGAATGGCTGTTTGCCATGATCGTGCTGGGCGACGAGCGCTTGATTGCACACACGGTGGTGCAAGGCCACCTCGCCGCACCCACAGGCATGTCAGACAATCGGGCATGAGCTGCGAGAACGATCACCCCATCATCGATCCCCACCAGTCCCAGCGCGCATCCGTGCGCCGGGGCATTGCGCAATTCCAAGAGCGCCTCAAGGCGGCTGGCCACGACTTCCGCGAGCCGCCTCCGGAGCCCACCTCGTGCTGCGGGCGCGGCTGCAATGGCTGTGTCTGGGAGAGCTACGACGCCGCGCTGATGTTCTGGTACGAAGACGCGGGTGCCTTGCTCAACTAAGCCCGCGCCAACTCCAGGCCCAAGCGGTCCAGATTCTGCGCGTTCGCGGGCTCCAGAATGTGGGGCATGGCTGGCGCGAACGCGGGATCGGCAAACACTTGAAGCCAGTTCATGTCAGAGACCGAACCGCGCACCAGCACCCAGCAGGGTGGCCACGCCTAAAATGGCAAATACACCTGCGGCAATCGAATGCACGAGCTTCATCGGGATTTTGTTGGCCAGTTTGTCACCCACAAAGACCGCAGGCACATCCGCGATCAGCATGCCCAAGGTGGTGCCGATCACCACCATGACAGGTGTTGCGTAGTGAGCGGCCATGGCCACGGTGGCGATTTGTGTCTTGTCGCCCATTTCAGCCAAAAAGAAGGTGACGAGGGTGGCACCGAAAACACCGAAACGCTTGGCGACCTGGGTTTCGTCTTCATCGATTTCATCGGGAATCATCGTCCAAATGGCCATCCCGATGAACGACGCCCCCAAAACCCATCGAAGCACTTCGGGGCTGATGGCCGAGGTGATCCAAGCGCCCAAAGCACCGGCCAAACCATGGTTAACGATGGTGGCGACCAAAATGCCGGCAATGATGGGCAATGGTTTTTTGAAGCGTGCTGCCAGGATGAACGCGAGGAGCTGGGTTTTGTCGCCGATTTCAGCGAGAGCCACAACACCGGTTGAAACGAGAAGGGATTCCATGAATATTCCAAGGCCGGACTCCAAAACGAATGACCAAAACGCATCTCCAGCCTGAACAGATGCATCGTGGTCAAAGGTCTTGCCAGGCGTGGTGCTGCTTGCGCCATGGCCTTGAAAAGACCAAGTATGTTGACGCAAGCCTCTTGGGTGAAAGAGCGGCTACTCCCCAATGACGGCGGCAATCTTAGCATGCAGTCACCCACACTCTTCAGTTCAAAACAAACCCAACTGCCCCACGGTTGAGGGGGCTTTGAAGCCATCCACATTCCAGTCGTGCCGCCTGCGGTTCAGGCCCAGACGCCTGCAGGCCTTGTCAAAGCGCTGGGCGATCAGGTCGGCCCAAATGCCTTGGCCACTGCGGCGCGTGGCAAAGCTGGCGTTGTAGTCCTTGCCGCCGTGCAAGTCGTGCATGCGGGCCATCACCCGTGCGGCGCGGTCGGGGTAGTGCAGATCCAACCATTGCCTAAACAGCGGAGCCAACTCCCACGGCAGACGCAGCACCACATAAAAAGCGCTCGTGGCTCCGGCGTCTCGGGCGGCTTCAAGCACTTGCTCCATGTCGTCATTGATGAAGGGAATTTGCGGCGACACACTCACCCCCACCGGGATGCCCGCATCGGCCAGTGTGCGGATGGTGCGCAAGCGCCGCCACGGCGCGGCAGCGCGCGGCTCCATGCGGCGGGCGAGGTCTGCGTCGAGCGTGGTCACACTCACATAAACCCCCGCCTGCCTGCGCGCCGCCATGGGTGCGAGCAGGTCGATGTCGCGCTCGATGCCGCTGCCCTTGGTGACCACCGCCATGGGGTGGTGGCAGTCGTGCAGCACCTGCAGCACCTCGCGGGTCAGGCGCAGTTCGCGGTCCAGCGGCTGGTACGCGTCAGTGACAGTGCCCAGAGCCATCATCCCCGGCGTGTAGCGCGGGCTGGCCAGTTCGTGCCGTAAACGATCAGCCAAACCACGTTTGGCAATCAAGCGGGTCTCAAAGTCCAGCCCGGGCGACAGGCCCAAATAACTGTGAGATGGGCGGGCATAGCAATAGCTGCAGCCGTGCTCGCATCCCCGGTAAGGGTTGATGGAGCGGTCAAAACCGATGTCGGGTGAGTTGTTGCGGCTGATCGCGCTTTTGGCGTCTTCCCAAGTCCAGGTGGTGGCGAGGCGGGTGGCCTGTTCAGGGTCGGCGGTCCAGCCATCGTCAAAAGGCTCGCGGGCATCGCGCTCAAAACGGTGCGCCAGGCGCGTGGCGCTGCCACGGCCTTTGATTTGGCTGATCGGGGTGGCAAAGGGCTGTTCTTGCATAACTGTACATTTATACAGCATTAAAGCCATTGACACCATCCCATCAGGCTAACCCAGATGCTTGCCCGCCTCCCTGCGCGTGAGGCCCGACAGCTGCTCGGCATGCCGGGCCAGAAAAGCGCGCACCGCATCGGGCTGGGTGCGCGCATGGTCCCGCAAGGCCCAACCAATGGCTTTGCGAATGAAAAAGTCTGTCTCGGGCGCCAGCGTCAGCGCGTAGCTGAACAAACGCGCCTGATCGGTTTGCTCGCGCCAACCCAGCTGGTGCAACATGGCCACACGGCGCACCCACAGGTGGGGGTGAATCAGACAAGCGTCCATGTGTTGCTGAACATCGGGCTGGCTGGATTTGGCCTGCAGCACGATGTCACCCACCACCCCGGCCAGGCCATCGACCGTGTCCCACCAGGGGTCGGTTTGCACCAGCTGCAAGATGCGCGGCAAGGCCTTCACATCCAGCCGTTTGTGGTGTTTGGCCAGCAAATCTATCGCGGCGTATCTGAATTCGCGCTCGGGCAGCTGCCACAGGGCATGGGCCAGCGCCAGCAGTTCGTCAAACGTGCCTGCGAATTTGGGCAAGCCTTGAAGTGCCTGTTTCAGCGCCTCGCGCCGTTGGCCTGCGCGGATGCCCAAAAACTCGAACTGATCGAGCATGTAAGCCTTCATGGGCACCGCCTGCTGCGCGTCGGCCTGCGCACGCAGGGCCGCTTCGATTGGCAGGAGCCAAGGGGTGATGTTGGCCACGCCTCAAGCAGACAAAGCGTTCAACACGTCCTGCACGGCCGTGGGGCGCACCACACGAGCCACTTCCTGGCCATCGCGCAAGACGAGCAAGGTGGGCCAGAGTTTGACGCGGTAACTGCGGCCCAGGGCCCGACCAGGACCGTCTTCGACTTTGAGGTGTTGCCACTGCGGCTGCTGGGCCAGAGCCTGTGCGACCACAGGCTGAGCAGCTCGGCAGTGGCCGCACCAGTCGGTGCCAAATTCGAGCAGGGTCAGGCCGCGCAAGGCATCCACATCGGCACGGTTAGGCGCTTCGGTTTCACTGAGGTAAGGGGTGGGCATGTTGAATGGGGGCAGAGTGAAGCCCATCATGTTAGGGCATGCTTTGCCCGGGACTCAAAACCACAGAAATGGTCAGACGCCTGCTAGATCACGCAAGGCTTGGGGATTGGGCAAACCCAGCACGCGCCCACCGCCACTGATGAGTTGGCGATCGCGCAAATGACGCAGCACACGCGAGAAAGTTTCTGGTGCAATGCCCAATTGCGCAGCAATGGTTCGTTTGCGTTCATGCAGGGTGACGGCCAAGCCTCCCAGTTGCACATTGGTCTCTGCGTGGCGCAGAAGCCATTCTGCAAAGCGTGCATCGGCATCTTTGGCCAAACGACTCACACCCAATTGGGTTTGTTGGCGCTGCGAACGGGCCATGTCCATCAACAGGTTTTGCGAAGCCTCAGGCAAGGCTTTCACTTCTCGCACGAAGTCGGGCACGCTGACATATTGGAGCTGCACGGGTGTTTCGGCCACAGCATCGACCACATGCGGCAAACCCAACAAGCCGGATGCCGCTTCCAGCCAGAAAGGCCCTTCCACCACGCCCAATTGGTGCGTCATTTCCCCTTGCGTCATCACCCCCAAAATCACCCGCCCTTGCATGACATGGACGATGCGATCAACAGCGTCACCGCGGCGCAGCAAGACAGTGCCCGCCAACAGACTGGTGATGGGTTCAGGCGAGAGGGGCAAAGAGGTATCCAACATGATGGCTCTGAATGTGCCAGAGCACAGGGCTTGCAGCTTTGACGCAAATCAATACCTGGCTTGCCTCCAGGCGACATGTGCCGGCCAGCCCACTGGCATCGGATCAGATCACCAAAATCGCCCGAAAATCGTTCACATTGGTGTGTGTGGGCCCGGTGATGACGAGATCGCCCAAGGACTCAAAAAAACCGTACGCATCGTTGCGCTGAAGGTGCTCGTCTACCTTATGCCCAAGCGCGGCAGCACGAGCCAAGGTGTCAGGGGCCACTTGTGCGCCTGCGTTGTCCTCGATGCCATCAATGCCATCGGTGTCAGCGGCCAGTGCCCACACACCTGGCTGGCCTTGCAGCGCTTGCGCCAGGCCCAGACAAAACTCGCCTGCTCGGCCGCCACGCCCACGCGGCGTGCCTGCGGGCTGGGGTTTGAGGGTCACCGTGGTCTCTCCACCGCTCAAAATCACGCAGGGCTTTTGAAAAGGCCCCTGCCCCCGGGCCGCAGCGCGGGCCAGTGCCGCATGCACCTTGCCCACCTCTCGTGACTCGCCTTCAATCTCGTCGCTCAGGATGTAGGCGTTCAGGCCTTGCGCACGGGCCGCCTCGGCTGCCGCTTGCAGCGATTGCTGCGGTGTGGCGATCATGTGCAGGACATGGCCCGCAAACACGGATGAACCGGGTTGGGGTGTTTCCCATGTGCCTACCTGCAAGGCCTCATGCACTGCAGTCGGCACTTGTATGGCGTAGCGCTGCAAGATGGTCAAGGCATCGGCGCAGGTGGTGGCATCGGCCACGGTGGGGCCGCTGGCGATGATGGACGGATCATCGCCCGGCACATCACTGATAGTGAGCGTGACCACCCGTGCAGGGGCACAGGCCACCGCCAGACGCCCGCCCTTGATGCGCGATAGGTGCTTGCGCACGCAGTTCATCTCGGCAATATTGGCCCCGCTGGCTAACAGCTGGCGGTTGATGTCTTGCTTGTCTTGTAGGCTGATGCCGTCTGCGGGCAATGTCAGCAGCGCCGAGCCGCCGCCCGAAATCAGGCACAGCACCAAATCGTCAGCCGTCAAATCCTGGGTCAATTCCAAAATGCGCTCGGCAGCATGCAGGCCGGCCACATCAGGCACCGGGTGCGCGGCCTCGACCACCTCGATGCGCTCGGGCAGACCCTCAGGGCGGGGTGGCGTGTGGCCGTAGCGCGTGACCACCAGACCCGACAGTGGCGCGTTTTGGGGCCACAAAGCCTCGACCGCCTGCGCCATCGCACCACCCGCCTTGCCAGCGCCCAGCACCAAGGTGCGACCCTTCGGTGGTGGGGGCAAATGGGCAGCCGTGTTGTGCAGGGGCAAGGCGCGGGTGACAGCGACGTCGTAGAGGCGGCGCAACAAGGCCAAGGCTTGTGCGGTGCTGACGGGATCGGTCTGAAACGCTGTGGTCATGGCTGAAGGCAGTTAAAAGGGGTAGGTGACATGTGGTCACCCTAAAGGAATCCAAACACTCGCCAGACTGTACCTGCTCATGGGTCAACAGTGCGTCAACTCGGGCACAATCTCGACCGGATTGGGTGCCATGCACCCACCCCCAGCACAGCCCGGTACGCTCGGCAACGCGGTGCTCGCCCTCCTCGCTTCATGCAGACACCAGGGGATTCGGCCGCGACTTGTTTCACACCTTACCCAGGACAAGTCTATGACCACGCTGCTCATCCACCGCGCCCGCTGCATCGCCACGCAAGACGATGCCCATACAGAACTCAACGACGCCTCGTTGCTGATCCGCGACGGCCGCATCGAACGCATCATCCCCGCGACCGAGAACATCGACGAACTGCTCACGCAAGTGGATGAAGTCATCGACGCCCGCCGCCATGTGGTGGTGCCGGGCCTGATCAACACGCACCACCATATGTACCAGTCGCTCACGCGGGCGATTCCGTCGGTGCAAAACGCCGAGCTGTTCAGTTGGCTGAAGGGCCTCTACCCGATCTGGGTGGGCCTGACGCCCGAGATGGTGCGCGTGTCCGGCCAGGTGGCCATGGCAGAACTCTTGCTGAGCGGCTGCACCACCAGCAGTGACCACCTCTACATTTACCCCAACGGCGTGCGGCTGGACGACAGCATCGAAGCGGCGCACACCATCGGCATGCGCTTCACGGCCACTCGCGGCAGCATGAGCGTGGGTGAAAGCCAAGGCGGCTTGCCACCCGACAGCGTGGTCGAAAAAGAACCCGCCATCCTGAAAGAAACCCAGCGCCTGATCGAGACCTGGCACGACGCCAGCTTCGGGTCGATGACACATGTGGCCGTGGCCCCCTGCTCACCCTTCAGCGTGAGCCAGGACTTGATGCGCGAATCCGCAAAATTAGCCCGCACCCACGGCGTGCGCCTGCACACCCATTTGGCCGAAAACGACCACGACATCGCGTACACCCGCGAGAAGTTCAACTGCACACCCGCGCAATACGCCGAGGACTTGGGCTGGGTGGGCCACGATGTCTGGCACGCCCACGGCGTGAAGCTCGACGACGAAGGCACCTACCTGTTTGCCAAAACCCGCACCGGCATTGCCCACTGCCCCTGCAGCAACATGCGCTTGGCCAGCGGCATTCTGCCGCTGCGCAAAATGCTCGACGCCAGTGTGCCCATTGGCCTGGGCGTGGACGGCAGCGCCAGCAACGACGCGGCCCATTTGCTGAACGAAGCCCGCCAAGCCATGCTGTTGGCGCGTGTGGGCAGAGCCTTGGAACCCTTCGGTTGTGACCATGGCCCCGCCGACATGACCCCTCGCGACGCCCTGCGGCTGGCCACACGCGGTGGGGCTGAGGTACTGGGCCGCGCCCACGAGCTGGGGCAGATCAAAGCGGGCTATTGCGCCGACATCGCGATGTTCCGCACCGACACGCTGAGCATGGCGGGCGGCGCGGTGCACGACCCGCTGGGGGCGCTTTTGCTCTGCGCCAGTGACAACGCCGACTACACCATCGTCAACGGCCGCGTGGTGGTGCGCCAAGGCCAGATCACCACCGTGGACATGGGGCCGCTGATTGAGCGGCACAACCAATTGGCAATGCAACTCGCCTTGGGTGTGAACTGAGCTAAGCAGTCATACCCGCCAACGCCCTCAAATAAGCCTCCCCACGCGCCTCGGCAAACAAGTCCAGCGCGAGCGTGAAGCTCGCCTGTACCACCAAGCCAATGCCGATTGCGGTGGCCGCGTCCCATTTGGAGAAGAACGCGATCAGGCAGGCCCCGAGCACCAGCAGGGCCAGTTCAACGCTTTTGTACAGTTTGAAGTTGGCCATCACCGTTTGCATGCGTGCGGTTTCGGCTTGTTTGAACTCGGCTGGTGCGCTCACGAGTTGGGTGCTGAGTTTTGCCAGTTGCGCATCGGTGCGCGCAAAAATGGTGACGCCCACCACCAGCTGCATCAGCGCCACCACCACCAAAGGCAGCGCCATCCAGCGCAGGCGGTGGCCGTGGGACCACAGCCAAAGCGCCAGGCCTATCGCCATCAAGGCCGCCAAGATGAAGAGCACGCTTTCTTGCTTCTCCCCGACAAAATAATCCGTCATGTCTTTCACCATGTGCAGGTCTCCTGTGTTCATGTTCTGTGCCCCTCAATGCCACTGGGCGTCCATGCCCGCACGCCCCTGCCGATAGGCCGCAGGCGTGGTGCCGGTCCAACTTCTGAACGCTCGGATGAAGGAGTTGCTTTCCTGAAAGCCCAGCAGCCACGAAATCTCTCCGGCTGAAATGTCGGTGCGGCTCAGGTAATGCCGCGCCAGTTCATGACGCACCTCGCTGAGCAGTTCTTGAAACCCCACCGACTCTTCGGCCAACTGCCGCTGCAAGGAGCGTTTGCTGATGGCCAAGCGTTGGGCCACGGCATCGATGCTGCTGATGCCTGCGGGCAGCGTCTCCAGCAACACGGCTCGCACCCGCTCGCGCAGGCTCGCTTGGGCGTCCAACTCAGAGAGCCGACTGTTGAGGGCGGGTTCAAACGCCGCCCACATGGCCATGTTGTCGGTCAAGAAAGGCCGCCGCGCATCTTGCGCCGAAAACGAGATCTGGATCTGTTCTGAGGCACCCAAAGCGCAGCCCAAATAGGCTTGGTAGGGTGCCAGATTCAAAGGCAAATCGGGCACCGAGGCCGCCAAGGGTTCGATGCGTTCGCGTGTGCCCAAGCGCGCCAGTTGGGTGAAGAACACCAGCTCCGACACCCCCAAGCTGCGGGGAATCGGCTCGTCGCTGCCGTAGCAGCTGAGTGTGATTTGTGTGCAATCCGCGCGGATGTCGACCACCATGTGCAAGGGGCACATCAACCGTTTGTAATGCGCCAGCCGCTGCAGCGCGGTGTTCAGGTCGGGGCTGCACAGGCAGGCGAACATGGCGGGGTCAAAGGCCTCCACCGACATGGCTTGCGCGAGCTTCAGGGCCAGCTCGTCGCCGCCGGCGGCCTGCTCCAGTCCGCGCCACAGGTCAAAGTACTGCGCGGGCGACAAACTCGCGCCACCCGGGCGTGCAAACAGGTCACCCGGCAGCCGCGCCAGGCTCAGCACATTGGCGGGGGCGTAGCCCATGTCGAGGATGAGCAGTTTCCAACCCATCTGCAGGGCAAAGCGTATGGCCTGTTTCACGGTGGGGGGCTTTCTGGCATGTAGGGAAGTTTCGACGGTCGGACTACTTGGCTTGGCTCATGATGGCCATGTCAAAGAAGCGGTCCCCGAAATACTTGCGGATGAACATCAAGGGCTTGGCCATTTTGCCGATGACGTAACGGGTTTTGGGTCGGCGCGAACGCACAGCCTGCAGTATGGCATCGGCCACCACAGAAGGCGGCGAGGCGGCACCCGCTTTGGCGTAGGTGCTGCGCATGGCCTTGGCCATGCCGTGGGCCATGGCGTGGTAAGGGCCTTGGCCCGAACGCGCCAGCATGGGTTCGAGCATCACGCCACCCCACTCGGTGGCAATCACACCGGGCTCGATGATCACCACCTGAATGCCGAAGGGCGCCAGTTCGAGGCGCAAGCAATCGCTCCAGCCTTCCACCGCGTGCTTGGTGGCGTGGTACCACGAGCCCAGCGGGGTGTACATCTTGCCGCCCATGGACGAGATGTTGATGACCTTGCCCGCCTGTTGGCGGCGCATGTGCGGCAGCGCCAACTGCGTGAGCCGCGCCATGCCAAACAGGTTGACTTCAAACTGGTAACGGG
>JAGNVG010000172.1 GCA_017986605.1 Limnohabitans sp. | reverse complement strand
ATGATCACACCCGCCACGGTGAAAGCGCTGCGGGCGGTGCTGCCCCCAACAGCAGCCTTGATGCCGGTGGGCGGCATCACGCCCGACAACATGCCCGCGTACCTGGCCGCCGGGGCCAGTGGCTTTGGTTTGGGTTCGGCTTTGTACGCGCCGGGCAAATCGGCGCCAGCGGTGCAGCTGCAGGCAGAAGCTTTTGCTCGGGCCTTGAAGGGCTGAAGAACGGGCCCTCACCCACAGACCTTAAGCCCTCTCGCCCAGCCGTCCGTCCCGGAAATCCTGCAAGGCTTGGTAGATCTCTTCCTTGGTGTTCATCACAAACGGCCCGTATTGCACGATGGGCTCTTTGAGCGGTTGGCCAGCCACCAAGATCAGTTTGGCATCGGCGCTGGCTTCGATCACCACGCCGTCGGCCTGCGGTGTGTTTTTCAAAATAGCCATGCGCTGCAAGGGCACGGCCTGGCCTGCAATGCGCACCTCGCCCCGGTACACGTACACAAAGGCGTTGTGTCCGGCAGGCAGAGTTTGCTCAAATCGTGAACCTGCGGGCATGTGCACGTCCAGATAAAACGGCTGGGTGATATCGCGGGTCACTGCGCCTTGCACGCCGTGGCTGACCCCGGCAATCACCGTCACGGCCACGCCTTGTGGCGTCTTGAACTGCGGCAGTTGGTCATTCTGAAAATCCCGGTACCAAGGGGTCTTCATTTTTTCGCTGCTGTGCAGGTTGAGCCACAGCTGAAAGCCCTCCATCACGCCATCGGCTTGTTGGGGGATTTCGGAGTGGATCACGCCTTGGCCTGCGGTCATCCATTGCACACCGCCGTTTTGCAACAGGCCTTCGTTGCCCGCGCTGTCCCGGTGCAGCATGCGCCCGGCGATCATGTAGGTCACCGTTTCAAAACCCCGGTGTGGGTGGTCCGGAAAACCGGCGATGTAGTCATCCGGCTTGTCGCTGCCAAATGCATCGAGCATCAAAAACGGGTCCAACCGCTGTTGCAGGTCTTGCGTGAGGATGCGGCTGAGCTTGACGCCCGCGCCGTCGGAAGTGGCTTGACCGATGACCAAGCGCTCAACACTGCGCGATTGCAAGACGGCTGGGGGAGATGGGGTATGGGACACAACGATTTCCTTTCAACGACCGCAAAGGGTCAATCCCGACTCAATGCACTCAACTGTGAATGCGCAACACTTTGCCAATCGGGTGGCAGTTGGTGTTTGGCTTGCAGATAATGGTGGGTGTACACCTGCAGCCAAGCCTCCAGAACGAGTCCAGCATGGGCCTCACCCGCCAGATGCAGGCACAGCGATGCGACCTCGCTGGTGCAAAAGTGGTCGTCCCGGCGCGAACGACGCAGCTTGTAGCGCGAGATTTGATCGGGATTCAAACTCAATACCGGCAAGGTGTTCAGGTAAGGGCTTTTGCGAAACATCTTGCGGGCTTCGGGCCAAGTGGCATCCAGAAAGATGAACAGTGGACGCTTGTGCTGGTGAATGAGCACCACTTCATGCACCACGCGTTCGGGCTCCACAAAATCGCCCGGAAACACCACATACGGTTGCCACTGCGGATCAGCCAGCAGCGCCAGCAAAGCAGGGTCGACCTCGGTGCGGGCCCAGCCAAAAGCAAATGTATCGGGCACCACATCGGCAATCAACCAACCCGTGTTGCTGGGTTTGAGCGGCTCGATGTCGGCCATGAGCAAACACATGCCCGCTTGTGTGGGCACCACAGGCCGCTCACTGCACAGGCAATGGCTGGGCACCAAGCGGCATCCGAGGCAGCGCTCGCCCTTGATGCCCCCACGGGCCATAAAGGGTTTGGCACTGCGGGCCAGGCGCTCGCTGCGCAGGCGCGACACCGCGTGAGGTGCTTGGCCCTCTTCTGGCTTGGTCGAGTCCGTGCACATGGTCCTGCCTCAATCCGCCGTGGCCATGCGCAATCGGCGGGCCGCTTCTTCGTCGCGCGCATCGTCAATTTCACGCAACACGGCCTGCATGTCGACATCGGCCGTCGAACGCTCGAAGCGGCCCGTGAGCGGTGATTCGTTGCTCAGCAAACCGGCTTGGTACAGGCTCCAGATTTCGGGGCCGTATTCAGTCTGACGCAATGCGGGGGCGAACTGCCCAAAGAAGTCGCGCAGGTTGCCCACATCGCGCAGCAGCATGCGCTGGGCGTGGTTGTTGCCAGCCGCGTCCACGGCTTGGGGCAGGTCGATGATGACGGGCTCGTCCACACCCGGCAGATCGCCCTCGCCAGGCATGTGCGCCAGCAAAATATTGAACTCCGACAGATCGCCATGCACCACGCCCGCGCACAGCATGCGCACCACTTCGCCAATCAAGGTGGCGTGGTGTTGCAGGGCTTGCTCGGGCGTGAAGGCCACATCGTTCAGGCGCGGGGCGGCATCACCCTGCGCATCGGTGACCAGCTCCATGAGCAACACGCCGTCAAAAAAGTTAAAGGGCCGGGGCACGCGCACACCGGCTGCGGCCAGGCGGTACAGCGCATCCACCTCGGCGCTTTGCCAGGCGGCTTCTTGTTCTTGACGGCCAAACTTGCTGCCCTTGGCCATGGCGCGGGCCGAGCGCGAGTTTTTGACCTTGCGGTTTTCGGTGTAGTCCACCGCTTGCCGAAAACTGCGGTGCGTGGCCTCTTTGTAGATCTTGGCGCAACGGGTCTCGTCGCCGCAGCGCACCACAAACACCATGGCCTCCTTGCCACTCATGAGCTGGCGCACCACGGTGTCGATCAGGCCCTCTTCAACCAGGGTCTGAAGTCTGGGGGGGGCCTTCATCCAGGACGATGCAAGGCGCAGATTTTGTTGCCGTCGGGATCGCGCAAGTAAGCCAGGTACAGCTTGCCTGCAGGGGTTTCGCGGAAACCAGGGGGGTCTTCGCAAGTGGTGCCGCCATTGGCCACACCCGCCGCATGGAAGGCATCACCCTGCTCTGCGGACTGCACCGTGAAACCGATCGTGCTGCCATTGCCATGGCATGCGGGTTCGCCGTTGATGGGCGTGGTGATGGCGAAGGTGCCGGTGGGGCTGCGGTAGAAATAACGGTTTTTGTTGGCCACCCCAGGGCCATAGCCCAAGGTGCCCAGCATGGCGTCATAAAACTTTTTGGAAACTTCCAGGTCATTCACACCCAGCATCACATGACTGAACATCGCACTCTCCAGTAAAAA
>JAGNVG010000078.1 GCA_017986605.1 Limnohabitans sp. | reverse complement strand
GTGTGCTGCTCGTCGACCAGGCGGGCGCTGTAAAGTGCCAGCGCCAAAGCGCCTTCGCTGTAGGCTTTTTGGGCCAGCAGCATGCGCTTGATGTCGGCGTGTTCGATGATGCGCACCTGCGGGCGGCTGGCGTCTTTGCCCCCTGCCCCGCTGGGCCTGCCTTGCGGGCGGTTTTTGGCGTAGTCGAGGCTGGCGTAATAACCGGCCATGCCCAGCATGGTGGCGGCCATGCCCACGCCAATGCGGGCCTCGTTCATCATGTGGAACATGCAGCGCAGGCCTTCGCCGGGCTTGCCGACCAAGTAGCCCACGGCGCCGCTTCCGGCGCCGTCCAAGCCTCCTCCGGCCTCGCCGCGCACGGGGTACTTGCCCTCGCCAAAGTTCAGCAGCGTGTTGGTCGTGCCGCGCCAGCCGCATTTGTGGTTCAGGCCTGCCAGGGCGACGTCGTTGCGCTCACCCGTCAATTGGCCATCGGTGCCCACCAGCTTTTTGGGCACGATGAACAATGAAATGCCTTTGACGCCCGGTACCAGTTGGCCGTTCGCATCCGGGATCTTGGCCAACACCAGGTGGATGATGTTTTCGGAGAGTTCGTGCTCGCCCGACGAGATCCACATCTTGTTGCCTTTGAGGCGGTAACGCGCCCCCAAAACATCGGTTTCAAAGTCGGCGCCATCGGGTGTGGCACGGGTGGTCACGTCGCTCAGTGACGAACCCGCTTGCGGCTCAGACAGGCACATGGTGCCCGAGAAGCGGCCATTGAATTCATTCGCCGCAAACACCTGCTTTTGCAGATCGGTGCCGTGCACCATCAGCAAATTGGCGTTGCCGCTGGTGAGCATGCCCGAGCCGATGCTGACCGAGGCCATGGCGAAAAAGGCATTCGCCGCCGCCTCGACGGTGTAGGGCAATTGCATGCCACCCACTTCGTAGTCTTGCGCAGCGCTGAGCATGCCCGACTCGGCGTAGGCTTTGTAGGCGTCGTGTGTGGCTTGCGGCAAGATGACTTTTTCGCCGTCAAAGTGCGGTTCCTGCGTGTCCACCAGACGGTTAAAGGGTGCGTACTTTTCTCGGGCGATGCGCTCACAGGTGTCGAGCACCGCATCAAAAGTTTCGCGTGAATGGTCGGCAAATCGGTCGCGGGACTGCAGGCTTTCGACCTTCAGCCAGTCGTGCAGCAAAAAATCAACGGTGGGTCGCAAACTCATGGCGTCGAGCTTTCATCAGGTAAAGGCTTGTGGGAGAGAGCCCCTGCTCGTGGAGCATTCGGCCGCAGGGGCGGCCTCCCACACAAAAAAAAGGGCAGAAGACATCATGCCCTCTGCCCCACATCACATCAGCCATCTGAGCGACAGCCAATGCCAAGTTTTTTACAGCACTTCAAAAATGCCGCAAGCGCCCATGCCGCCACCAATGCACATGGTCACGGCCACGCGCTTGGCACCACGGCGTTTGCCTTCGATCAGGGCGTGGCCTGTCAGGCGCTGGCCCGACACGCCGTAGGGGTGACCCACAGCAATCGCGCCGCCGTTGACGTTCAGGCGATCAGCCGGGATGCCCAGCTTGTCGCGGCAATACAGCACCTGCACCGCAAACGCTTCGTTCAGTTCCCACAGGTCGATGTCTTGCACGGTGAGGCCCAGACGTGCCAGGGCTTTGGGCACGGCGTAAACGGGGCCAATGCCCATTTCGTCAGGCTCGCAACCGGCCACGGCAAAACCGAGGAATCGGCCTAGAGGCTTCAAGCCGCGTTGCTCCGCCAGCTTTTCGTCCATCAACACGCAAGCGCCTGCACCGTCCGAGAACTGGCTGGCATTGCCTGCCGTGACCAGGCCACCGGGCAAAGCTGAGCGCAAGCCACTGATGGCCTCGACAGTGGTGCCTTCGCGCAGGCCTTCGTCCACGCTCACGGTCACTTGCTTGGTGGTCAAGCCCATGACTTTGTCGATCACACCTTGCGTCACGGTGATGGGGGCGATTTCGTCGTTGAACAAACCCGCCGCTTGTGCAGCGCAGGCTTTTTGCTGGCTGGCCGCACCATAAGCGTCCATCACGTCACGGCCGATTTTGTAGCGCTTGGCCACTTGTTCGGCGGTTTGCAACATGTTCCAGTAAATCTCTGGTTTTTGTTTGGCCAAGGCCAGGTCTTGCAGCATGTGGGTGTTCATTTCCTGCTGGACGCAAGAGATGCTTTCGACGCCACCGGCCACATAGACTTGGCCTTCACCCGCGATGATGCGTTGCGCGGCCAAAGCGATGGTTTGCAGGCCTGAAGAGCAAAAACGGTTGACGGTCATGCCGGACACCGAAATAGGCAAACCGGCCTTGAGCGCCACCTGACGTGCGATGTTGGCACCCGTGGCCCCTTCGGGTGTGGCGCAACCCATGATCACGTCTTCGACTTCGGCGGCGTCAATGCCTGCGCGGGCCACTGCGTGTTGCACCGCGTGGCCACCCAAGGTCGCGCCGTGCGTCATGTTGAAAGCGCCCTTCCAGCTCTTGGCCAGAGGTGTGCGTGCGGTAGATACGATGACTACATTCGTCATGATGAAAACCTTTCATGTGGAGAACCGACCCAAAAATCGGTTCTCCGAAAATTAAAAAATCAGTTGAATGTCTTGCCTTCGGCCACCAAGCGTGCCAGCAAAGGCGCGGGTTGCCAGAATTGAGCGTCGTCGTGCGGGTTCTTGGCGAAGCGCTTCATGGTTTCTGCCACGTTGAACAGGCCCAAGGTGTCCGCATAAATCATGGGGCCGCCGCGCCAGAGCGGGAAACCATAGCCGGTCAGGTACACCATGTCGATGTCACTGGCCTTGCTGGCAATGCCCTCTTCCAGGATGTGTGCGGCCTCGTTGACCAAGGAGAACACCAAACGCTGCACGATTTCTTCGTCAGAAATTTTGCGGGGTGTGATGCCGATGGCTGCGCGGTGCTTTTCGATCATTTCGACCACAACAGCACTGGGGATCGCGTCGCGCTTGCCGGTTTGGTAGTCGTACCAGCCTGCGCCAGTTTTTTGACCGTAACGGCCCATTTCGCACAACAAATCAGCGGTTTTGCTGTACTTGAGGTTGGGCTTTTCGGTGTAGCGACGCTTGCGGATCGCCCAACCGATGTCGTTGCCAGCCAAGTCGCCCATGCGGAAGGGGCCCATAGCAAAGCCGAACTTCTCGACAGCCTTGTCCACTTGTGCGGGAGTGCAGCCTTCTTCGATCAGGAAACCAGCTTGGCGGCTGTACTGCTCGATCATGCGGTTGCCGATGAAGCCGTCGCACACACCCGAGACCACGGAGGTCTTCTTGATCTTCTTGCCGATGGCCATCACCGTCGCCAAAACATCTTTGCTGGTCTGTGCGCCGCGCACGACTTCCAGCAGCTTCATCACGTTGGCGGGGCTGAAAAAGTGCATGCCCACCACGTCTTGTGGACGCTTGGTGAAGCTGGCGATCTTGTTCACATCGAGTGTGGAGGTGTTGGAAGCCAAAATCGCGCCGGGCTTCATCACGCGGTCCAGTTCTTTGAAGACGGCTTCTTTCACGCCCATTTCCTCAAACACCGCCTCGATCACCAAGTCCGCCTGACCGATGTCGTCGTAGCTCAAGGTGGTGGACAACAACGCCATGCGCTCGTCGTACTTCTCTTGCTTGAGCTTGCCCTTTTTGACTTGGGCTTCGTAGTTCTTGCGGATGGTGGCCACGCCGCGATCCAGTGCTTCTTGCTTCATCTCCAGCATCTTGACGGGGATGCCTGCATTCAAGAAGTTCATGGAGATACCGCCGCCCATGGTGCCCGCACCAATCACAGCAATCGACTTGATCTCACGCTTAGGCGTGTCTTCTGGCACGTCCGGAATCTTGCTGGCAGCACGGTCGGCCATGAAGATGTGGCGCAGTGCACGGCACTCAGGCGTCATCATCAAGTTCATGAAAATTTCACGTTCGAAGACCATGCCGTCTTCAAACTTCTTCTTGGTGGCTGCTTCGACGGCGTCCACACACTTAGCTGGGGCTGGCAGGTTTTTGGCCATGCCTTTGACCATGTTGCGAGCGAACTGGAAGTACGAATCGCCTTGAGGGTGTTTGCAAGGCAGATTTCGCACTAAGGGCAGCGGGCTGCCGTCGGCGTGTGCAGCAGCCACTTTGCGGGCCAGCGCAAACGCTTCCTCAGCCAAGCTTTCGGCTGATTTGGCCATCGCATCAAACAATTTTTGACCAGGCAACATGGCGAGCATCTCGCTCTTGATGGCCTCGCCACTGACGATCATGTTCAGCGCTGCCTCCACACCGATCACTCGGGGCAGACGTTGCGTCCCGCCTGCACCGGGAATCAGGCCCAGCTTGACTTCAGGCAATGCAATGCTGGCACCAGGTGCTGCAATGCGGTAGTGGCAGCCCAAAGCCAGTTCCAGACCACCGCCCATGGCGACGGAGTGGATGGCGGCCACAACGGGTTTGGCCGAGTTTTCGCAAGCGCGGATGACGCTCAACAAATTGGGTTCTTGGATCGCTTTGGGCGAACCGAATTCACGGATGTCTGCTCCGCCCGAAAAGGCCTTGCCGCCGCCGGTGATGACAATGGCTTTGACTGCCGAATCGTTGTTGGCTTTTTCCAGACCATCGGTGATACCGATGCGGGTCGACAGACCCAAACCGTTGACGGGCGGGTTCATCAAGGTGATGACCGCGACATCGCCGTGGACTTTGTATTCAGCTGTCATGCTGCACTTCCTTTGCGTGAAATAAAGCGGGTGGCACAAAAAAGAACGACCGTTCTTTTTTGTGAGATTGTAGTGGTTACTGGGTCAAAAAACAGGAAAAACTGTCTCGACCGAGAAGAATTTCAAACCTCCAGCCACTCTTTGCGGATGTAAGTGTTCTCGCGAAGCGCTTGGGGCGTGCCTTCAAAGACGATGCTGCCATGGCCCATGACCAAGGCCCGGTCAGAAATTTTCATGGCAATCGTGAGTTTTTGCTCGATGAGCAGGACCGAAATGCCTCGGCTCTTGAGCTCTTCAAGGTATTGACCCACCAGTTCCACGATCTTGGGAGCGAGTCCTTCGGTAGGCTCGTCAATGATGATGAGATCGGGGTCTCCCATGAGCGTGCGGCAAAGGGTGAGCATTTGCTGCTCGCCGCCAGACAAAACGCCAGCCTCGGTATGTTCGCGCTCTTTAAGCCGGGGGAACATGGCATACATGTCTTCAAATGACCAACGCCCATTCTTGCCACTGCGCTTTTGGCCCAACTGCAGGTTCTGGTGGACCGTTAGCTTGGGGAAAATATCGCGGTTTTCAGGGACATAGCCAATGCCCAGATGGGCAATTTCATAGGCTTTTTTGCCCTGAATGGGTTGACCGTTCCAGTCGATACGGCCTTGGCAATCCACCAAGCCCATGATGGCCTTGGCCGTGGTGGATCGGCCCGAGCCATTGCGGCCCAGCAAGGCCACGATTTCGCCTTGACCCACTTCAAAGCTCACGCCATGCAAAACATGGCTTTTGCCGTAATAGGCGTGAAGGTTTTCTACTTGCAACATCAATGGCCTCCTGCCTGGCTGTCTGCAACGGAGGAGCCCAGATAGGCCTCCTGCACCTTGGCATTGGCTCGCACGGCCTCGGGCGTGTCAAAAGCAATCACCTCACCATAGACCACCACCGCAATCTTGTCGGCCAGCCCAAACACCACGCCCATATCGTGCTCCACGGTCAGCAAGGTTTTGCCGACGGTGACTTCTTTGATCAGGTGAATGAAACGCGAAGTTTCGCTTTTGCTCATGCCTGCCGTCGGTTCATCAAGCAAGATCACATCGGCACCGCCGGCAATCGTCACACCAATTTCAAGGGCGCGTTGTTCGGCATAGGTCAGGTTGACCGCCAATACATCACGCTTCTTGTCTAAGCGAATCATCTCCAACAACTGGTCCGCCCTGTCATTGGCGTCTTTCAAGCCCGAGAGGAACTTGAAGAAGGTGTACTTGTATCCGAGACTCCAGAGCACCGCGCAACGCAGGTTTTCAAACACACTCAACTTAGGGAAGATGTTGGTGATCTGAAAACTGCGAGCCAAGCCCATGCGGTTGATTTCGTAGGGTGTCTTGTGCTGAATGCGTTGGCCATTCAACAAAATATCACCGCTAGAAGGCCCAAAGCGACCGCTGATCAGGTTGAACAAGGTGGACTTGCCCGCGCCGTTGGGGCCGATCACGGCCACCCGCTCACCAGGCTCAACAGCCAAATTCACACCCCGGATGATTTCGGTCTTGCCGAAATTCTTGCGAACATCTTTCAGTTCCAGTGCGTAGGTCGTACTCATACTGCAGTCTCCCGGCGCTTGATTTCTTTTTCGATCTCGGTCTGGATATCGCCCCACTCGATCATGTATTGACGACGACACAACTCAAACAATCCGAGACCCGTGAACATGACAAAGGCACAGCCAAACCAGCTGTCCAGTCCTTTGGCGTTGAGCGTGGCCCCCATGAATTTGACGGTGTCTCCCAAAGCCGAATTGAGCTGCAGGTGATAAACCATTTCGATCATCGCGCCCGCCCCCGCCAACATGACAAAGGCGGTCAAGCCCAAGCCCAGGTAACTGGTCCAGATCTGACGCAACTTGCCAAACTTGGCCACTCGCAAATTCATCATGATCAAACTGGCGATACCGCCCGGTGCATACATCACCATGAACAAGAAGATGAGGCCCAAATAAAGCAACCACGCCTTGGTCAGCTCAGACAAGAGGACAAAAGCAATGACCATCAGAATGGCTCCGATGATGGGGCCAAAGAAGAAGGTGGCGCCACCCAAAAAGGTGAACAACAAATAGGCCCCGGAGCGCCCTGCCCCGACGACCTCGGCAGTCACGATCTCGAAGTTGAGCGCCCCCAAACCACCCGCAATGCCGGCAAAAAAGCCCGCAATGATGAAGGCGATGTAACGCACTCGCTGTGTGTTGTAGCCAATGAACTCCACACGCTCAGGATTGTCGCGCACCGCGTTCAGTATGCGACCCAATGGCGTCTGGGTGAAGGCATACATGAGCGCCACGCACACAAAGGTGTAAGCCGCGATCAGGTAGTAAACCTGAATTTGTGGACCGAAAGTGATGCCGAAAAAGGCCTCGCCAGCCACCCGGTTGCCAGACACCCCGGCCTCGCCGCCAAAGAACTCCGAGAACATCAAGGACATGGCAAACACCAACTCGGCCACACCCAGCGTGATCATGGCAAAGGGCGTGCCCGATTTGCGGGTCGTGACCCAGCCGAGCAAGATGGCAAAGCACATGCCAGCGATGCCGCCAACGATGGGCAACAGACTGACCGGGATGTGCCATTTACCTGCACTCACCGCGTTCAAAGCGTGGATCGCCAAGTAAGAACCCAGCCCTGTGTAGACCGCATGACCAAAGCTGAGCATGCCGCCTTGCCCTAACAAGATGTTGTAGGACAGACAAGCGATGATCGCAATGCCCATCTGAGCCAACATGGTGGTCGAGAGGTTGCTGGTGAACACCATGGGCGCCGCCAGCAAGACCAGCGCAAACAAGCTCCAGATGACCCAGCGGCCGACGTTGTAAGGTTTGAATTTGTATACAGCAGCCATGTCTTAACCCTCGCGAGTACCCAAAAGACCCTTGGGCCGGAAGATAAGGATCAGCACCAGGAACAAATACGGCAGGATGGGCGCCACTTGTGACAGCGTGAGTTTCGCAAATGAGTTGTCCTGAGTCGCAGCAGACAAGACCCAACCCATGTCCTTGGCCAAAGTCAAGAATGAGTAGTCAATGGCCACCGCAAAGGTCTGGATCACACCGATCAGGACCGATGCGAGGAAAGCACCCGACAAGGAGCCCATGCCACCGACCACCACGACAACAAAGATCACAGAGCCGACTGTTGCGGCCATGGCGGGTTCGGTGACAAATGTGCTGCCGCCAATAACGCCTGCCAAACCGGCCAAACCGGTGCCAGCACCGAAGACCAGCATGAAAACCCGCGGCACGTTATGGCCCAAAGACTCGGCCATTTCAGGATGCGTCAGCGCAGCCTGAATCACCAAGCCAATGCGTGTCCGAGTCAACAAGAGCCACAAGGACACCAGCATCAACAGCGCGACCAGCATCATGAATGCTCGGGTGGCTGGAAACGGTGAACAGACGACCCGAACGGCAGCATCCGCGGCAGAGCATGCCTCTGCAGGCGCCGCGCCCCAAACCAAGCTCATGCCGTTGGCCGAGTGGTTGATCAGTGTGAATGCAGCACTGCGCAAAATTTCAGGCGGAGCGAACTCCACGGCGGTTCGCCCCCAGACGAGCTGGACCAATTCGAGCACCACATAAGACAGCCCAAAGGTGACCAGCAGTTCGGGCACATGGCCGAAAGGGTGAACTTTGCGCAGGGTCACGCGCTCAAAAACGGCACCACACGCCCCCACCAAAAGAGGCGCAAGAACGAGTGCAGGCCAAAACCCGATCCACCCGGACAGGGTGTAACCGAAATAGGCACCGATCATGTAAAAACTGGCGTGTGCAAAGTTGAGCACACCCATCATGCTGAAAATCAATGTCAGCCCGGAGCTGAGCATGAAGAGCAACAGTCCGTAACTGAGACCGTTGAGCATGGAGATGATGAAAAACTCCATAAATACTGCCACTTTCCAGGCTCGGCATGAGCCTTACTTCGTTACCGAAAGTGGGTTGCAATGATCAACCCGAGACATATAAGGCATTGCTGCCCGAAAAAAGGGCCCGATAACCGAGATGTTCATCGGGCCACTGAAGCCTTGGTCAGGCAAAAATCAGCCGCTCAACCAAGCACGCCTGGCTGAGCTGACTGATGCAGATTAACCCGGACGCTTCATCTGGCAGCTGGTGGGCGTGCTGGACACATAAGAAGGGAACTCTTTGACCGGAGCCAAAGTCATGCCGGTGTTCTCTGGGCTGTAAGGGTACTTTTTGTCAGCCTTTTGCCACACGGTCATGAACAGTGGCTGCTGCAACTGGTGGTCGGCCTTGCGGATTTCGACTTCACCGTGGTAGCTCTTGAATTTCAGACCTTCTAATGCCGCGGCCACTTTGACCGGATCGGTCGACTTGGCTTTGGCCATGGCCTCACCCAACGCGCTGTAGATCGAAATCACAGAGCCTGTGTAGAAGTCATCGTTGAATTTGGTCTTGAACTCGGCCATCCACTTGCCAATGTCACCACCCATGTTGTAGTGGTTGTAGGCGATTTGATAAACGCGGCCTGCACCGCCTTGACCCAAAGCTGTGGGGGTGCCGGTCACACCGGTGTAGTAGGTGTAGAACTTGCCGTTGTAGCCGCCTTCGTTGGCTGCTTTGACCAACAGCGCCAAGTCAGAACCCCAGTTGCCGGTGATCACGGTATCGGCGCCCGAAGCCTTGATCTTGGCAATGTAGGGCGAGAAGTCACGCACTTGTGCCAGTGGGTGCAGGTCTTCGCCCACAATTTGGACATCGCTGCGCTTGCGGGCCAGGTTTTCCTTGGCGAACTTGGCCACTTGGTGGCCGTGTGAGTAGTTCTGGTTGAACAGGTAAACCTTCTTGATGTCCTTATCGTCTTTCATGAAGGTGGTCATGGCCTCGATCTTCATGGACGTATCGGCATCAAAACGGAAATGCCAGTAGCTGCACTTGCTGTTGGTGAAGTCCGGATCCACTGCGGAGTGGTTCAGAAAAATGATTTCCTTGCCGGGGTTGCGTTCGTTGTGCTTGTTGACCGCTTCGATCAAAGCGCCCGCCACCGAGGAGCCATTACCTTGTGTGATGTAACGCACGCCTTGGTCCATGGCGGCCTTCAATGCGTTCAAGCTTTCAGCTGGGCTCAACTTGTTGTCGATGCCGATCACTTCGAACTTGACGCCTGCAGGGTTGGTCTTGCTGAACTTCTCGGCAAAGAACTGGAAGCTTTTGAGCTGATTGCTGCCCACTGGCGCCATCAGGCCTGAAAGTGGATCGATCCAAGCGATCTTGACGGTTTCGCCCTTTTGAGCAAATGCGCCCATGGAGCAAGCAGCCAAGGCGGCTGCAGCGATCAAGCGGGTGGTTGTTTTCATTCAAAGTCTCCAGTCGTTTAGTGAGTCAGAACAATGTCAGGTTAACCGTGTTCAGCACAAGCATCGCTCGGGGTTTGCCCCTAAGGCCTATCACCCTTGCGACTATGTGCTGCCATGGTGAAGCCTGGTCAGCAACCCGGCAAAACATAGTCGGCCAATTGCTCACGCAAACGGGTCTTGAGCATCTTGCCGGTTCCCCCGAGTGGAATAGCGTCCACAAACACCACATCGTCCGGAATTTGCCATTTGGCGGTCTTGCCGTCATAAAAAGCAATCAGCTCTTCACGACTGACTTCGGCTCCTGGTTTTTTGACCACGCACACAATGGGCCGCTCGTCCCACTTGGGGTGGCGCATGCCAATGCAGGCGGCCATCGCGACTGCCGGGTGCGCCATGGCGATGTTCTCCACATCAATGGAGCTGATCCACTCGCCTCCGGACTTGATCACATCCTTGCTGCGGTCAGTGATTTGCATGAAGCCATCGGCATCGATGGTGGCCACATCGCCCGTGGGGAACCAACCATCGACCAAGGGGTTTGAGCCCTCTTGCTTGAAATAAGCGCCGATCACCCAAGGGCCTTTGACCAACAAATCGCCTGCGGACTTGCCATCGTGTGGCAAAGCCGCGCCGTTTTCATCGACGATCTTCATATCGATACCAAAAATGCAGCGGCCTTGCTTCAGTCGCAACTTCATTTGCTGATCGGCAGGCAGACTCAGGTGTTTGTTTTTCAGCGTGCAAACGGTGCCTAAAGGGCTCAGTTCGGTCATGCCCCAAGCGTGCAGCACGTCCACCTGGTAGTCCTCACGGAAGGCGTCGATCATGGCGGGCGGGCAAGCCGAGCCACCAATCACCGTGCGGTTGAGCTGGCTGAACTTCAAGCCTGCGGGCTTCATGTGGCCCAGCAGCATCTGCCACACGGTAGGCACACCCGCCGCAAAAGTGACGCCCTCGGCTTCGATCAATTCGTAGACCGATTTGCCATCCAGTGCCGGGCCGGGGAACACCAGCTTGGCACCCGCCATGGCCGCGCTGTAGGGAATGCCCCAGGCGTTGACGTGGAACATGGGCACCACAGGCAGGATGGCATCACGCGCAGAAATGCACATGGAGTCTGGCAAGGCAGCGGCATAAGCGTGCAGCACCGTGGAGCGGTGGCTGTACAAAGC
>JAGNVG010000171.1 GCA_017986605.1 Limnohabitans sp. | reverse complement strand
CTCTGGTTGAGCAGAATGATGCCGACGTTCGGCCTAAAGCCTTCACGGTCAAGCATAATCAACCTCAAATTTTTAAATTGTGTCCATTATGCACGCCGCACCAGCGCCCGCTATTGGATGTTTCCCCTGATGCTCTGTCAAGATAGTTTGCCGCGATGAAAGCCTCCCAATTTCTGATTTCCACCCTCAAAGAAGCGCCAGCCGATGCCGAAGTGGTCAGCCACAAGCTCATGACCCGGGCCGGCATGATCAAGAAACTCGGCGCGGGCATCTACAACTACATGCCCATGGGTTTGCGCGTGATCCGCAAGGTCGAAGCCATCGTGCGTGAAGAGATGAACCGCGCAGGCGCCATCGAGATGACCATGCCCGTGGTGCAGCCGGCCGAGCTTTGGCAAGAGACCGGTCGCTTTGACAAGATGGGTCCGGAACTCTTGCGCATCAAGGACCGCCACGGCCGCGACTTCGTAATCCAGCCGACCAGCGAAGAGGTGGTGACCGACGTGGTGCGCCAGGAAGTGCGCAGCTACAAACAGTTGCCCAAAAACTTCTACCAAATCCAGACCAAGTTCCGCGATGAGCGCCGCCCCCGCTTTGGCCTGATGCGTGGCCGCGAATTCATCATGAAAGACGCCTACAGCTTCGACCGCGATATGGTCAGCGCCAAGGCCAGCTATCAAGTGATGGCCGCAGCCTATCGCCGCATCTTTGACCGCTTTGGCTTGACCTACCGCGCCGTAGCGGCCGACAGCGGTGCCATCGGTGGCGACCTGAGCGAAGAGTTCCAGGTGATCGCTGCGACGGGCGAAGACGCCATCGTCTACTGCCCCACCAGCAGCTACGCCGCCAACATGGAAAAGGCCGAAGCTTTGGCCCCCAGCCAGCCACGGGGTCCGGCATCGCAAGCGCTGACCAAGACAGCAACCCCGGGCAAAAGCACTTGTGAAGACGTGGCCGCCTTGCTGAATGTGCCGCTGTCCACCACCGTCAAATCGCTCGTGCTGGCGACCGACACCCTGAACGATCAGGGCGAGATCGTCAAATCCCAAGTCTGGCTGCTGCTGCTGCGTGGCGACCACGACATGAACGAAGTCAAGGTCGGCAAGTTGCCCGGCATGGAGGGTGGTTTCCGCTTTGCCACGCTGAGCGAAATTGAAGACCACTTTGGTTGCAAGCCCGGTTACCTTGGGCCGTTGAATTTGAAGAAGCCTGTGCACTTGGTGGCTGACCGCGATGTGGCCGTGATGGCCGACTGGATCTGCGGTGCCAATGAGCCAGACTTTCACATCACGGGCGTCAACTGGGGCCGTGACCTGCCTGAGCCTGCGCTGGTGGCCGACATCCGAAACGTGGTGGCGGGCGATCAATCACCGGATGGTCAGGGCGAGTTGGCCATCGAGCGTGGCATCGAAGTGGGCCACGTGTTCTACTTGGGCACCAAGTATTCCAAGGCCATGAATGCCACTTTCTTGGACGAAAACGGCAAGCCGCAATTTCTGGAAATGGGCTGCTACGGCATTGGCATTACGCGCTTGCCAGCGGCAGCGATCGAGCAAAACCATGACGAGCGCGGCATCATTTGGCCCGATGCCATTGCCCCTTTCACCGCTGTTGTCTGCCCCATTGGCATGGACCGCAGTGAAGCGGTCAAGTTGGAGGCCGAGCGCATTTACAACGGTCTGCTCGCCGCAGGTGTGGACGTGATCTTGGACGACCGTGGCGAGCGCCCTGGTGCCATGTTCGCCGACTGGGAGCTGATCGGTGTCCCGCACCGCATCACCATCGGCGACAAGGGCCTGAAAGACGGCCTGGTCGAATACCAGCACCGCCGCGACGCCGAAGCGACCAAAGTGGCCGTTTCTGACATCTTGTCGCACATCCAAGGCCGCATGGCGGCCTGATCTGCATCAGTCTTTGGTGGCGTGCCTTTGCACGCAAGCGATGTAGGCTTCGCCATCGGGCATGCGGCCCGAGCGTTGGCTTTCATGCACCATACGGCCAAGGCATTCCATGGCCTGATGGTGTGCATCGTGAAGGGAGTTGAGTCTGTGGGTCAGCAATTCCACTGCTTGGCGGATGCCTCGGGGTTGGTCGATGCTGCATTGTTCGCTGATCGACAGGTGCATCGACAAGTGCAAAAAAGGATTTTCCCGGCTGGGGTCGGTTTGGTGCATGGTGGCCAGTGCCGCATCCACGTCTGCCAGTTCAGCGTGGTATTCGGGGTGTTCATCCATCCATTGGCTGACCAGCATTTCCATGGGTTCGAGCGGGGCAGCGGTCTTCGCTTTGGCGTAGACGCCGCAAAAAAAGCGCCGGACATCGGCTTGTGAAGGTTGGATCAGCATGGGATGGATTGTCCATCATGTCGTCCTTGGTGGGCTGGTGTGTTGGGCTCAGTGGCCGGGGTTCAGAGGCGCTTCGCTTTGCCACATCACTCCGGCCCCTGAGCCCAACACACCAGCGTGGGGGCAGCGCCGCACACGCCCCTTGCGGATTCAACACCTAGAATGAACCCCATCAAACACCAAAACATGCAATAAAATGCATCCAACCTAATTCCGGAGACTCAAAACATGAACCAAGCCTACATTTGCGACGCCATCCGTACCCCCTTTGGCCGTTACGGCGGCGCTTTGAGCAGCGTGCGCACCGACGATCTGGGTGCCGTGCCCCTGCGCGCCCTGATGGCCCGCAACCCGAATGTGGACTGGGCTGCCGTGACCGACGTGCTGTACGGCTGCGCCAACCAGGCGGGTGAAGACAACCGCAACGTGGCCCACATGGCCAGTTTGCTGGCCGGTTTGCCGATTGATGTGCCCGGTGCCACCATCAACCGCTTGTGCGGCTCGGGTCTGGACGCCATTGGCACCGCCGCCCGCGCCATCAAGGCCGGTGAAGCCGGTCTGATGATTGCGGGCGGTGTGGAAAGCATGAGCCGCGCCCCGTTTGTCATGCCCAAAGCCGAGAGCGCCTTCAGCCGCGCCAACGCCGTGTACGACACCACCATTGGCTGGCGCTTTGTGAACAAGCTGATGAAGGCCCAATACGGCGTCGATTCGATGCCCGAGACGGCTGAAAACGTGGCCACCGACTACAAGATCGAACGCGAAGCGCAAGACCTGATGGCCTACAACAGCCAGCTGCGCGCCGTGGCCGCCATCCAGGCCGGGCATCTGGCCCGCGAGATCGTGGGCGTGAGCAT
>JAGNVG010000170.1 GCA_017986605.1 Limnohabitans sp. | reverse complement strand
AGTTCACGTACCAGTGAGCGGCGCTGGTGCTCGCTCATCCACTGGAATCCAAGGACCGTGCAGGCTACTTGTTGGTGATCGAATAGCGTGCGCCCGCGTTCATACATGGCTCTCAGCGAGGCGACTTTTAACATTTTGATATATATACAAAAAAACTAATACTTGGTCTATCCATCACAAAATAGGCATTAACTTTAAGCCATTCTGCCTTGACACTATTTATGAGGCGATATACATTTGGGCCACATAACAGCCTGCAGCATGGCTAAGGCCTGGACAATGAAACAATGTGTGAGGACATCAGAATGAATGCCCCTATCAATAAAGATCTCCGACACCCAATACCACCCGGTAGGCACCTGCAAGATGGGGCCAGACAGCGACCCCATGGCCGTGGTCGATGCGCAGCTGCGTGTCAAGGGCATTGCCAGTCTGCGTGTGGCCGATGCCTCCATCATGCCCACACTGATTGGCGGCAACACCAATGCACCCAGCATCATGATCGGCGAAAAGTGCGCTGACCTGATTCGCGCCAATCACTGAAACTTTGCACCCATTTGCCCCCATAAAAACCGAGGAGTCCACACCATGAAATACAGCAAGTTTGCCCCCACACTGACGGTACTTGCTGCCGTTCTGGCCCTGACAACAGGATGCAGCAAAACCAGTCGCGTCGGTGGCACGTCGGGCGACGCCACACCTGAGACCCTGAAGGTCAATGCCGAATTCGCCAAGAACCTGAACCTGGCCGACCAGCAGGACTTTGAAAACGCCCAGCGCGGCTTCATTGCCAAGCCCACCGGCAAGATCACCATGGCCGACGGCACGGTACTCAAAGACTTTGACGCCTACAACTTCCTCGATGGAAAGGCGGCAGACACGGTCAACCCCAGCCTGTGGCGCCACGCCCAGCTGAACGCATATATTGGTTTATTCAAAGTGACCGACGGCGTCTACCAGTTGCGCGGCTTTGATATTGCCAACATGACCCTCATCGAGGGCAAGACCGGCTGGATTGTGGTGGACCCCCTCACCGCACCAGAAACCTCCAGCGCCGCGCTGGCCTTTGCCCGCCAGCATTTGGGCGACAAGCCTGTATCGGCAGTGGTGTTAACCCATGCCCATTCCGACCATTTGGGTGGCGTTTTGGGTGTGCTCACGCCCACCGAGGTGGCACAACGCAAGATACCGATCGTCGCGCCAGAAGGCTTTATGGAAGAGGCCACCAGTGAAAACATCATGGTGGGAACCGCCATGGCTCGGCGTTCGCTTTACCAGTTTGGGCGGGATCTGCCCCGCAATGCCAAAGGCAATGTGGACACCGGCTTGGGCAAAGATTTGGCGTATGGAACGATTGGCATCACAGCGCCCAACCTGCTGATCGAAAAGGCAGTGCACCCCGCCAGCGTGGATGGTGTCAACTTTGTGTTTTACAACGTACCCGGCGCGGAATGCCCTGCGGAGATGACTTTCAGCATCCCCGAGAAAAAACTCTACGACGGCGCTGAAAACATGAGCCAGCAAATGCACAACCTGCTACCGGTGCGCGGCGCCAAGGTGCGTGATGCGCTGCGCTGGTCGAATTACATGGAACAGGCCCTGGAACAGACCAAGGGCGCCGAAATCTACATGGCTTCCCACAACTGGCCCGTCTGGGGCAATGCCAACATCCAAAAACTCATCACCATGCACCGTGATGTCTACAAATACACCCACGACCAGACGGTGCGCCTGATCAATGCCGGCCACACCCCACGCGAAATTGCAGATATGGTGCAGTTGCCCAAATCGCTCTCGGGCTACTTTGGTGCACGCGGCTATTACGGTGACCTGCGCCACAACGTCAAGGCGGTGTACCAGTTCTACCTGGGGGCCTACGATGGCAACCCCGCCAACCTCAATCCCCTGCCCCCACAAGAATCCGCCAAGCGTTACCTGGAACTCATGGGCGGATCTGACAAAGCTGTCAGCGCCGCGCAAACTGCGTTCGACAAGGGTGAATACCGCTGGGCCGCTGAATTGCTGAACCAGGCGGTCTTTGGCGATCCCAAGAACACTGCCGCTAAAGAACTATTGGCCAAAACCTACGACCAAATGGGCTACATGGCCGAGGCGGCTACCTGGCGCAACAGCTACCTGACCGCCGCGCACGAGTTGCGCAACGGCCCGCCTACCAAAGGGGTTTCCAAGGCGACCCTGATGCAAATGCTGCTGCAAATCCCCATGGAGCGTTTTCTGGAAGCCATGGCCGCCGGTCTGAACGGACCGGAAGCCGAGGGCAAAGACCTCAAAGTCAACCTGGTGCTGACCGACATAAAAGAGTCTTATGTGTTGTGGATCGAAAACTCGGTCCTGCACTTCAAGCGCGCGGAGCCGGCGGCCGATGCCAATGCCACTTTGACGTTGACCAAGACCATCTTCGTGAAAATGATTGCGGGCACAGCCGGTGTGAAAGACACCTTGCTAAGCGATGACTTGAAGATTGGCGGCAGCAAGATCGACCTGGTGCGTTTCTTTGGCCTGATCGAAAAAGCGCCAGGCACATTTGCCATTGTCACCCGCTGAGTGAGTGCCCGTATGCGGGGCATCAGCAGCCCCGTGCAGAATTTAGGTCAAATGAGCCTCTAGCCCGCGTTAAATGTGCGTAAGCAGCTATTAATAAAATAGCAACTTGCGCCCCTCGCGCTACACCAAAGGCAGCGCCCGCTGCCGTTTTCCAGTGAGCGCAAACAGGGCATTGGCCACGGCCGGTGCCACGGGTGGCACACCGGGCTCGCCCACACCGCCGGGGGCGCGGGTGCTAGGCACCACCCAGGTTTCCACCACGGGCGCCTGTGCCAGTTGCACCATGGGGTAGTTGCCAAAGTTGCTTTGTTGCACCACACCCTCGGAGATGTCGATGCGCCCATGCAAGGCGGCCGTCAGGCCGAAGATGACCGCGCTTTCCATCTGCTGTGCCACGGTGTTGGGGTTGATGACGGTACCGCAATCGATGGCGCACACCACGCGGTGCACGCGCGGTTTGCCGTCGACCAAGGACACCTCGGCCACTTCGGCCACGATGGAGCCAAATGACTCGTGCAAGGCAATGCCACGCGCACGGCCTTTCGGCAGCGCACTGCCCCACCCACGGATAGGCGTTTTAACCGCATGAGGCCAAGTATCGCACCGCGGAAGCGCCATCAAGCCGGCTGAGACACTCGATTTTCCCGCCCAGGTGTCAGGTTCACCACCAGGGTTTGGCGTTCAGGAG
>JAGNVG010000077.1 GCA_017986605.1 Limnohabitans sp. | reverse complement strand
CTCCGTTGCCTTCGTAGCAGGAGTACATGTAGGCTGTGTCGGTCGAGAACTCCGCCGCACAGGTGTCCACGCGCTTGTAAACGGGACGGATGTTCAGGGCGTGACGACGGGCACGCACCACATGCTCGGTGGTTTTGAGCAATTTGGCCAAACGACGATCGGAGAAGCCCTTCTTCTTGAGCGCACGCAACTCTTCAGCGGTGATCGCTTCCAGCGTGGTGGTTTCAAGCTCCAGTTCGATCTTCACGATCTCTTCGATCTGCACCAAGAACCAAGGGTCGATCTTGGTCAAGGCAAACACCTCGTCCACGCTCAAGCCCATGGCGAATGCATCGCCCACGTACCAAATGCGCTCGGGGCCGGGTTCGCCCAGTTCTTTCTCGAGCACTTCGCGGTCTTGCGTTTTTTCGTTCATGCCGTCCACGCCCACTTCCAAACCACGCAGGGCTTTTTGGAAGGACTCTTGGAAGGTACGACCCATGGCCATCACCTCGCCCACCGATTTCATTTGGGTGGTCAGGCGACTGTCGGCGGTTGGGAATTTCTCAAAGGCAAAACGTGGAATTTTGGTGACCACGTAGTCGATCGAAGGCTCGAACGACGCTGGCGTTGCACCGCCTGTGATTTCGTTGCGAAGCTCGTCGAGCGTGTAGCCTACAGCCAGCTTGGCTGCGACTTTCGCAATCGGGAAACCTGTGGCTTTAGAAGCCAACGCCGATGAACGCGACACACGTGGGTTCATCTCGATAACCACCATGCGGCCGTCTTTGGGGTTGATCGAGAACTGAACGTTCGAGCCACCCGTGTCCACACCGATTTCGCGGAGCACTGCCAATGAGGCGTTACGCAAAATTTGGTATTCCTTGTCGGTCAATGTTTGTGCGGGTGCCACTGTGATGGAGTCACCAGTGTGTACGCCCATGGGGTCCAAGTTTTCAATCGAGCAAATGATGATGCAGTTGTCCGCCTTGTCGCGCACCACTTCCATCTCATACTCTTTCCAACCGAGCAAGGACTCTTCAATCAGCAACTCGGTGGTGGGCGAAGCCTCCAGACCACGTTTGCAAATGACTTCAAACTCCTCTGGGTTGTAGGCAATGCCGCCGCCCGTGCCGCCCAATGTGAAGCTGGGGCGAATGACGGTGGGGAAACCCAATGTCTTTTGCACATCCCATGCTTCTTCCATGCTGTGCGCAATACCCGAGCGCGCAGAGCCCAAACCAATCTTGGTCATGGCATCTTTGAACTTCAAGCGGTCTTCGGCTTTGTCGATGGCTTCGGGCGTCGCGCCGATCAGCTCAACCTTGTACTTTTCGAGCACGCCGTGGTGCCACAGGTCCAAAGCGCAATTGAGCGCGGTCTGGCCACCCATGGTGGGCAAGATCGCGTCGGGGCGCTCTTTGGCAATGATCTTCTCGACCGTTTGCCAAGTGATGGGTTCGATGTAGGTGACGTCTGCGGTAGCAGGGTCGGTCATGATCGTCGCAGGGTTGCTGTTGATCAGGATGACTTTATAGCCCTCTTCACGCAAGGCTTTGCAAGCCTGCACGCCAGAGTAATCGAACTCACACGCCTGACCAATGATGATCGGGCCTGCGCCAATGATGAGAATGCTTTTTAGGTCGGTACGCTTTGGCATGTTATTTCGCCTCCATCAAGTTGATGAAGCGGTCAAAGAGGTAAGCAATGTCGTGTGGGCCAGGTGACGCTTCGGGGTGACCCTGGAAGCAGAACGCCGGCTTGTCGGTGCGGGCCAGGCCCTGCAAAGTGCCGTCAAACAAAGACACGTGCGTGGCGCGCAAGTTGGCGGGCAAGGACTTTTCATCCACTGCAAAACCGTGGTTCTGGCTGGTGATGGACACACGACCTGAGTCGAGGTCTTTCACTGGATGGTTGGCACCGTGGTGGCCAAACTTCATCTTGAAAGTTTTCGCACCGCTGGCCAAAGCCATGATTTGGTGACCCAAGCAAATGCCAAAGGTGGGGATGCCAGTTTCGATCAACTCGGCAGCTGCAGCAATCGCGTAGTCGCAAGGCTGAGGGTCGCCAGGGCCGTTGGACAAAAAGATGCCGTCAGGCTTGTGCTTGAGCACTTCAGCCGCTGGCGTCTTCGCAGGCACCACGGTGACTTTGCAACCGCGCTCGGCCAACATGCGCAAGATGTTTTTCTTCACGCCGAAGTCATACGCGACCACATGGAACTTGGGTGCGGTCAAGTTGCCGTAGCCTTCGCCCAATGTCCACTCGGTTTGTGTCCACTCATACGACTTGGATACGGTGACTTTTTGCGCCAAATCGAGGCCGGCCATATTGGGCGCGCCTTTTGCGGCTGCCACAGCTTGGTCGATCACAGCTTGCGTGACTTCTTGGCCTTTGGCCAAGCCCACGATCGCACCGTTTTGCGCGCCCTTGGTGCGCAAGATACGAGTGAGTTGACGTGTGTCGATGTTGGCAATGGCCACGGTACCTGCATCAACCAAATAGGCCGACAAAGTTTGGCTAGAGCGGAAGTTGCTAGCGACCAAAGGCAGGTCTTTGATGATCAAGCCAGCAGCATGGACTTTGTCAGCTTCGATGTCTTCCACGTTGACGCCGTAGTTACCGATGTGCGGGTACGTCAAGGTGACGATCTGCTGGCAGTAGCTAGGGTCAGTGAGGATTTCCTGATAGCCGGTGAGTGAGGTGTTGAACACCACTTCGCCGACTGTGGAGCCGGTGGCTCCAATCGAGTTGCCGATAAAGACCGTGCCGTCTGCGAGCGCCAAGATGGCGGGCGGGAAGGTTCCCTGAAGAGACAAAAGCACTGGGTTCTCCGGAATAGTTCGGGTACGCCTCAGCACTCACCAGAGATGCGATCTCTTTTTGGCTGCTTGTTCGAGGATTGGGCCTGGGATGGACTGTGGCGTACAGGTTGATGCGGGAAAGCCTCTTATTATAGCTGAGGACCGCTCGAAAACCCTGACAAAACCGCCACAAAACGTCCGCGCCCTAACAACTCAAATGCGGGCAGTGGCGCTGGCATGCAGGCAAATGGCCGCTGCAGTTGCCACGTTCAATGATTCCTCACCGCCAGGCTGAGCAATGCGTACTTTTTGGCCTGCCAATGCCATCAAGTTTTGACTGACACCCTGCCCTTCGTGCCCCAAAACCCAGGCACACCTTGGTGTCAGCTTGTTGCATTGCAACAATTCATGCAAAAAAGGCCCTTCATGAGAGCTGGTGGTCAAAATGGGCACCTGCAAGGTGGCAATCTCTGCATCATCGACCGATTCGACCAGATGCAAACCGAAATGCGCCCCCATACCGGCCCGTAGCACTTTGGGAGACCAAAGGGCTGCAGTTCCTTTGATGGCCAACACCTGACGGTAACCAAATGCCGAGGCGCAGCGCAAAATGGCACCGACATTACCTGCATCCTGTAAACGGTCCAAAACCACCGTCGATGCATCTGATAAAACTTGCCTTTGCGCAGACCAGGCCACCACAAAACCCATTCGGGCCGGGGACTCAAGGCCACTCAGGCTGGCAAACAAGGTATCGGGCAGAACAAACAAGGCATCGGTCGAGCCTGCCCACTGCGAGCCTTGCTCTTCAAAGCATGAGGCACTCAACACGACCTGCAAAGGCTTGACGCCGCGATCCACAGCAGCACGACACAGATGATCTCCCTCCAGCCAGAACTGCCCAGCCTTGCGGTAGGCCGTGGTGTCTTGGGCTAAACGTCGCCAAGCTTTAACTTGGGGGTTATCACGCGAGGTGATCAGATTCATCGCACGCTCCTGGCTACCGGGGCAAATGTCATTCGATGGCAGTCAGCAGGTCCATGCACTTGCAAAGCAGCCAAGTGTTGGGCAGTGCCATAACCCTTGTGCTGGTCAAATCCGTAAACGGGGTAACGCTCATGCATCTCCTCACACAAACGGTCTCGGTGCACCTTGGCCAAAATGGACGCGGCAGAGATTGCTGGCACCAATGCGTCGCCTTGAACAATGGCCTCCGCCAAAATGTCCAAGGTCGGCAAACGATTTCCATCCACCAAGACCCTTTGAGGCTTTAAGCGTAAGCCTTCAACCGCCCGCTTCATGGCGAGCATCGTGGCTTGCAAAATATTGAGTTGGTCAATTTCCTGCACGGTTGCCTCGGCAATTGAAAAACACAAAGCCCGCGCACGAATTTCATCAAACAACTGAACTCGGCGCTTGGCCGTCAGTTTTTTAGAGTCGTTCAAGCCGACGATGGGTTGCAAATCATCCAAAATCACAGCGGCAGCCACCACAGGACCGGCTAAAGGGCCTCGCCCAGCCTCATCCACGCCAGCCATGAGGCCTGCGGTGTCCCAATTCAATTTTTTTTGCTCAAGCGGCAAGTGTTTTTTGGATCGCATGGGTCGCCAACGCCGGCATGTCTTGACGCAATTGATGGTGAAGCGCGGTGAATCGCTGCTGGATTTTGACCACAGCGACCGGATCGTCGAGCCATTGCAAGACAGCTTGAGCCAGCGCCTCGGGCTGCACCTGCTCTTGCAAGAATTCAGGCACCAAACTTTCGTTGCACAAAATATTGGGCAAACCGATCCAAGGCAACAAACGCTTGCGGTTGGCGATCTGCCATGAAAGCCATTGCATTTTGTAAGCAATGACCATCGGCCGCTTATGTAAAGCTGTCTCAAGGGTCGCTGTCCCACTGGCCACCAAGGCCACATCGCAGGCGGCTTGCACCTCATGGGAGCGCCCCATGACCAGATGCACATGCTCTTGCATGCCGACACGGGCAATGGATTCCTCGATCATGGCTCGTAATGGGCCGTGTGTCGGCAACACAAACTGCAAGCCGGGGCGCAACTCCAGCATGCGCTTAGCGGCTTGAAGAAAGGGCAGAGCCAGGCCCTTGACCTCTGAGGGTCGACTTCCAGGCAACAAAGCCACGATGGAAGCATCCACGGCCAGCCCCAAGGCTTGACGCGCCTTCTCACGGTCAGGCTCTATATCGATCACATCCGCCACCGGGTGACCGACAAAAGTCCCCTGGATGCCGTGTTGTTCCAACAAAGCAGGTTCGAACGGGTAAATGCATAAAACATGGTCAACGCTGTCGCGAATTTTTTGAACACGCTCAGGTCGCCATGCCCAAATGGATGGGCAAACCAACTGAACCGTTGGCACCCCCTTTTGACGCAACAAACGCTCCACCGGCAAATTGAAATCGGACGCATCCACCCCAACATACAAGTCAGGCGGCGAAGCCAGCAAATCCTGAATCAAGGTCTGCCGGATGCCATTGATGTGACGGTAACGCCAAAGAGCTTCGACCAAACCACGAACTGACAACTCGTCACACGACCAACGAGAGGCGAAACCGGTCGCATCCATCTGTGGACCACCGATGCCCCAAGCTTGCAGTTGAGGCCAGCTTTTACGCATGCCCTGCAACAACAAAGCCGCCAGCATGTCTCCTGAACGCTCAGCAGCGACCATGCACAAACGCAGATCTTGCGCAGGTGCCGATCCAGAAAATTGCTGCGCGTCTTTCCCGCTCATCACGCCTTCAAAGCCTGACGAATGACACCACACACTTCATCGACCGCATCGTTGCTCAGTTCGGGATAAATCGGCAAAGACAAGCACCGCGCCGCCACCGCCTCCGTCACAGGAAAGCTCAAACCCGCAGCAATCGAAGCAAAGACTTTTTGCTGGTGCAAAGGCACTGGGTAATAAATGGCACTGGCGATTTTTTGCTCAGTCAATGCTTGCTGAATCACAGCCCGGTCATCGGACAGCAAGGTGTACTGGTGATACACATGCAGGCCGACGCCATCTTCAAAAGGCGTTTGCAAGTTCAGACCAGCCAAGCCCGCGTTGTAACGGTGTGCGACACGCCGTCGTTCTTGGTTGTATTGATCGATCACTGGCATCTTGGCCCGCAGCACGACCGCCTGCAGCTCGTCGAGACGGCTGTTGTAGCCAACGATGTCATGGTAATAACGCACCTTGCTGCCGTGGTTACGCAGCATGCGTAATTTCTCGGCCATCTCGTCCGACTGAGTAGTCACCATGCCACCGTCACCGTAGCAGCCCAAATTTTTACTGGGAAAGAAACTGAAGGCGGCTACATCGCCCATTGCACCCGTTTTGCGGCCACCGATATCAGCGCCGAACGATTGCGCGCAATCTTCAACCAACTGCAGTTGATGCTCCTTGGCCAAGGCCATCAACGGAGCCAGGTCCGCGGGCTGCCCAAACAAATGCACAGGCAACAAAGCTTTGGTCTGGGGGGTGATTGCACGACGAGCCTGTTCCACATCGATATTGAACGTGCGTGGGTCGATGTCCACAAACACCGCTTTGGCCCCCACATAAGCAATCGCTTCGGCGGTGGCGATGAAGGTAAAGGGTGTCGTGATGACCTCATCACCAGGACCGATGTCAGCAGCCAACAAGGCCAAGTGCAAAGCATCCGTGCCATTGGCACAGGTGATGGCATGCGCCACCCCCAGATAGGCGGCAGCTTCTTTTTCAAACGACTGGACGTTGGGTCCAAGGATGAACTGTGCCGCATTCAATGCGCTTAAAAATGCAGGTTCCAGCTTGGGCTGGAGATCGCGGTATTGAGCGACCAGATCGACCATAGGAATGCGCATGGCGTACCTTTCAAATATTCAGGAATCAAGAAATCAGACGGGTGGCTTCGGTGATGCGCTGCACGGCTTCCAGCGCACGACGCCCGGCTTCACCACTCACTTTGGGAGGGCGCTGATTGCAAATGCTGTCGACAAAATCCACGATTTCCGCAAACAAAGGGTCGGCTTCGCCGAACGATTGCTCATGACGCTCAATGGCTTGTTCAGGATCGACCAGCGGGTCGGTCGCACTGCGGTAAGTGGTCAGCGTACGGGCTTGAAAATCCAGAGAGTGGCAAGCCTGGTTTTGGAAAACACGCATCTTGCGTTCACTCTTGGAACTGACACGGCTGGCCGTCACATTGGCCACACAGCCATTGGAAAAACGAATCCTGGCATTGGCGATGTCGATGTCGGAGGTCAAGACCCTTGCACCGGAACACTCTACGCTCGCAAGCTCACTGTCCACCAGCGACAAAATCAAATCCACATCGTGAATCATCAGATCCAACAAGACACTGACATCGGTCGCGCGCGGCTTGAATGGGGCCAGCCTAGAACTGTCGATGAAACGTGGATTGGACAGCAAGGGCTCCAATGCCAAAGCAGCGGGGTTAAACCTCTCTAGATGCCCTACGGCCAGCACACAGTGCTTGTCTTTGGCCAAGCGAATCAACTCGTCGGCTTGCTCCAAAGTGGTCGTCATGGGCTTTTCCACCAAGACATGGACGCCTGCACGCAAGAACTCAGCGCACACATCGTAATGACCTTGTGTGGGTACGACGATGCTGACCGCATCCACTTTTCCCAACAAAGCACGGTAATCCGTCAAGGCAGCACAAGCCAAAGGACCCGCGACTGCGTCAGCCTGCTCTTGGCGGCTGTCCACAACCGCCACCAACTCACACTCTGGAATTTTGGCGTACTTTTGAGCATGAAATTTGCCCAGATAACCAACGCCAATCACGGCGCAACGCAACAGGGCCACGGGGCCCTCCTTTCATGCTCAAGCCAGACAAACGTCCGGCTCTTTCGTTATTCAATCAACTGAACGGCGACGCGACCGCACAATACCCACTTTGGGAGAAACACCCGACAAAAAGTCCAGCATCATGTCCACATCGACCTGTACCTCTGGATTCTCCTTGGCAATTTGCAGAATGCGCGCCTTCGATGCTTCCAAAGTGAGATTTTCACGGTAAAGCGCTTTGTGCATGGACCTCACGGCCGCAATACGGGCAGGAGAATAACCTCGTCGACGCAGTCCCTCGGCGTTCACCGTACGGGCAGAAGCAGGTTGCCCTTGGCAAGTCACAAACGGCGGCAAATCCGCGAAAAGCAACGTGCACATGGCAGTGAAACTGTGCGCGCCCAGCCGCAGGAATTGACGCACCACGGTAAAGCCACCCAAAATGACCCAATCGCCCACGACCACGTGACCAGCCAGCTGAGAGTTATTGGCAAAAATCGTGTGACTACCGATGTGGCAATCGTGTGCCAAATGCACATAAGCCATGAACAGGTTGTCATCACCCACCTGGGTGATGCCACCGCCATTCACGGTACCCGCATTGAATGTACAAAACTCACGAATCGTGTTGCCGTTACCGATCACAAGCCGAGTCGGCTCGCCTGCGTATTTTTTGTCTTGCGGTGCAGCGCCAAGCGAGGTGTAGCTGTGAATGTGGTTGTTTTGCCCGATCGTGGTGTAGCCCTCGATCGTGCAGTGCGAGCCGACCGAGGAGCCTGCACCAATCGTCACATTCGGACCGATGATGGTGTAAGGGCCTACGGTCACGGATGCGTCCAGCTGAGCAGCCGGATCGACCAAAGCAGTGGAATGGATGATCGCCATAAGTCCTCAAGCAATTTTGCGCATCGTACACATCAACTCGGCCTCGCAGGCCAACTCATCGCCCACTTTGGCTTGTGCCTTGAACTTGAAAATACCCGCCTTCATCCGGTCCAACTGAACCTCAAGAGTCAACTGATCACCGGGTTCCACAGGGCGCTTGAAACGCGCACCGTCGATGCCTGCAAAGTAATAAACCGTGTTGTCATCGGGCGCTGTATCGAGCGTGTCAAAAGACAGCAAGGCAGCCGCCTGAGCCAGCGCTTCGAGCATCAAGACTCCTGGCATCACCGGCCGATGTGGGAAATGACCTGTAAAGAATGGCTCATTGATGGTCACATTTTTTAAGGCTTTGATGCGCACACCTTTTTCTATTTCTAGGACACGGTCCACCAGCAAGAACGGATAGCGATGTGGCAGTTGCTTGAGAATTTTATGAATATCCATCATGGTCATGTTTCCTTGGTATTTTGAATGTCCAGCTCTAGAGCTTTGATGCGCTCACGCAAGCGGGACAACTGTTTGAGGCTGGCGGCGTTCTTTTCCCAATTTGCATTGCTGTCCAAGGGAAACATGCCTGTGTAATGGCCCGGCTGAGCTATAGAGCGGGTCACCACCGAGGCAGCAGAAATATGCACATGGTCAGCCAAGCTCAAATGTCCCAGCACCACAGCGCCACCGCCTACCGTACAGTGCGCACCGATACGTGCACTGCCCGCCACGCCCACACAGCCAGCCATGGCGGTGTGTTTCCCCACATGCACGTTGTGCCCAATCTGGATCAGATTGTCGAGTTTGACGCCATCTTCAATCACGGTGTCTTCCAAAGCGCCGCGGTCAATGCAAGTGTTGGCACCAATTTCAACGTCATTGCCAATGCGCACGGCCCCCAACTGCTCGATCTTTTCCCAGCGTCCTTGATGAGGCGCAAACCCAAACCCATCGGCACCGATCACCACGCCCGAATGGACAAGACAACGCTGTCCAATCTTGCAATCTTCGCCGATGGTTACTCTTGACTTGAGAACAGTCGCAGCCCCTACTTCAGCGCCGCGCTCCACCACACACAAAGGCCCGATGACGGCATCGTCAGCAATCTTGGCATCTGGGTCAATCACGGCACTGGGATGGATGCGTGGACCGCCACTTTTGTGATGCGTCCGCTTCCACAATTGGGTCAAACGGGCAAAGTACAAATAGGGATCGTCGGCAATGATGGCGGCACATCGCTGTGCAACTTGAGACTCGAATGCCGGACCGACAATCACGCAGCCGGCCAAGCTGTCCGGCAATTGGCGCTGGTACCTCGCATGACTGAGGAAGCTGATTTGACTGGTTTGGGCGATCTGTAAAGGTGCCAGTCCTGATATGGACATCTCAGCCGGCCCTAAAAGACGGCCCCCCAATGCTTCAACAATAGCGCCCAGCGTCAGCGACACAATCTCGAACAGGCTCGTGCCTGTTATTTGCCAACCGAGGCGTTGAGTGCCTTGATGACTTTTTCGGTGATGTCGTGCTTGGGATTGAAGTAGGCTGCATCCTGAAGAATCAGGTCATACTTCTCGGACTCGGCTACTTGCTTCACTGCACGGCCTGCTTTTTCGAAAAGCATCTGATTTTCTTCATTTTTCCGAGCGCCGAGGTCTTCCTGGAATTCACGCTGACGACGCTTCAAATCCCGGTCTTGCTCGATCAATTGCTTTTGCTTGGCAACGCGCTGCGTCTCTGCCATCGTGGGCGCATCACGCTCAAATTTTTCAGCCGTGCCTTTGAACGCATTGATGGCGTCATTCAATTCTTTTTCACGTTTCAAAAATTCGGATTCCAGTTTGGCCTGTGCAGTCTTGGCCACGTTGGAGTCGCGCAGAATGCGATCTGTGTTGACAATGCCAATTTTGAAATCTTGCGCTTGGGCAATGCCTGCCCAAGAAGAGGCAACAGCCACCAAAGCGAGGAGAAGGTTCTTGCGGATCGTTTTCATTAGAAGGATGTTCCGATTTGGAATTGGAGTTTTTGGATTTTATCGCCTGTCTGTTGGCGAATCGGGGTGGCGTACGAGAAGCGCAAAGGCCCCATGGGCGAAATCCAGCTCAAGCCGATACCCGCCGAGGCACGCAACTCACCCAATGACAATTTTTCACTCTCGCCAAATGCTCTGCCCACATCGGTGAATCCATAAAGGCGAAGGGTTTTGTCATTGCCTGCACCGGGGAAAGGCATCATAAATTCTGCGTTCAAAACCACTTTCTTCGGACCACCTAAATAAACAAGTGCCGAATTCGACGAACTTGTGACCTGTGAAGGCCCCAAGGTCGATTGCTCAAAGCCACGAACACTGCCCAAACCACCCACATAAAAGTTCTTGAAGATGGGGAATGGCTGTCCACTCAGACCTTTTCCCCACCCCAAATCTGCGTTCAATGCCAAGGTGTATTTCTTACTGAGCGGGAAGTATTGCTGAAATTGATAATTGCTGCGGAAGTAGCGTACATCGCCAGCAAGACTCAAATCGGCATTCAGTCGCTGGTAAGTGCCCTTAGACGGCACCAATGCGCTGTCGCGACCATCTCTAGCCCACCCCAAAGTCAAGGGAATGGCGGTACTGGTTGAGCCAAAGCGATCAGCATAATCCTTGTAAGGGTCAGGCAAGCCCGTTCCAGCCTTGATTAGGGTCTGCTCCGCATTGGCCCCCACAAAAACAGTGTCTGTTTCTGTCACGGGTACGCCAAAACGCAGGCCCAAGCCTGAGTTGACCAAACTGTAGGAGTCAATGTCGCCCAGATAAGGCCGTGTTGTCCGCTGAAACACATCTATGGTGCGAGATATGCCGTTTGGCGTGAAATACGGGTCTGTCGTGCTCAAGACCAGATTGCGGTTGAACTTGCTGGTATTGACCTCCACAGCCAAGTAATTGCCTGAACCAAAAGCATTTTCTTGACGGATACCAAAACTCAAGGTCACCTTTTCAGCCGAAGAAAAGCCCGCGCCCAATGAAATGCTACCGGTGGGTTTTTCGGCCACCGTGAACAACAAATCGACTTGATCAGGCGTGCCTGGTATCTCGATGGTTTCTACGTTCACCTCCGTGAAGAAGCCCAAACGGTCTACACGGTCACGGGACAAACGAATTTTATC
>JAGNVG010000169.1 GCA_017986605.1 Limnohabitans sp. | reverse complement strand
CGCCGCCGGCCCAATGCAGCGGCCCCAGTGTTTCGCCAAAGACCAGCCAGCCGGTGGTCAGGCCCACCAGCGGCACCAGCAGGGTGAACGGGGCCACGCGGTTGGTGGGGTAGCGGCTCATCAAATATGTCCACAGCCCATAGCCCAGCAGCGTCGCCATCCAGGCCAGATAGGCCACTGCCGCGAGCGTGCCCGTCGTCAAATGGCTGAGTGCCTGGACGATGGCCTCAGGTCCCTCCAGCCACAGTGACAAGCCTAAAAACGGCAGCGGTGGCACCAGACTGGCCCACACCACGAAGGCCAGTTGATTCATGGGGCCATATTGGCTCACCAGCCGTGTGACGATGTTGCCGCACGCCCACGACAGCGCCGCCAGCAGCGTGAGCCCAAAGCCCAGCAGCGGCAAACTGGCCCCGGACGCCACCGCGCCATGCGCCACCCCAATCAGCACCAGCCCGGCCAACGCCAGCAAGAGGCCTGCCATCTGGTGCGCATGCCAGCGCTCATGCAGCCACCAGCTGGCCAGCAGCAGCGTAAAAAACGATTGCGATTGCAGAACCAGCGAGGCCAGACCCGAGGGCATGCCCACATGGATGGCGCTGAACAAAAACGCAAATTGACCGACCGATATCGTCAACCCATAAGCCAGATACCAGCGCAGCGGCACGCGGGGTGCCTTAAACAAGAGCAAAGCCGGAAATGCCGCCAGCATGAAGCGCAATGCCCCAAGCAGCAGTGGCGGGACGCCGACGATGCCGATTTTGATGACGGCAAAGTTGATACCCCAGACCCCGATGACGAGCAGAGCCAGCGCCAGGTCTTTGGGTCGCATGGGCAGTGTGCTCATGCTCTGGCTTCGGCTGTAACGGGTTTGCAGCCTTGTGGCTTGAACACCCGCTCGGTGGATGCGGGGTTGTTCACCAGCTTGGCCGCAGGCCGCACCGGGCGGCGCACCAGCTCGCCACCGCAATTGGGGCAGATGCCTTGCAAGCGCGTGTCGGCGCACTCGACGCAAAAAGTACATTCAAACGAACAGATGCGTGCATCTTGTGCCGCAGGCGGCAGGTCGCGGTTGCAGCATTCGCAGTTGGGGCGCAGTTGAAGCATGGATTTGTCGTGTGGGGTTTCAGAGGCTGGACAGGCAAGTATCCACGGTCACGATGTGTGCAAAGCGGTTGGCCAACACCAGCTCGGTGCGCGTGGTGATGTCTTGGGCGCTGAAAGTCTGGCCTGTGCCTGCGTGGGTCATGGGGAAGGTCAGTGTGGCCTCGGACACAAAGTCCACCGCATAGCCCAGGTCCGAGCCCACACGGGCCGTAGTCTCGCAGCATTGCTCGGTGCGGATGCCGCTGATGATGAGGCGCTGCACGCCGCGCCTGCGCAACCAGATATCGAGACCGGTGTCGGTGAAAGCGTTGTGCACGTGTTTGTCAAAGCGTGCAGCGGGATGGCCCGGCACCCAGTCCATGGGCTTGATCAGGCCTGAATCGGCGCGAAAAGGACCATCGTTGTCGATGTGAAAAATATGCACCACCGGTACACCCGCTGCGCGGCAACCCGCCTCCAGCTTCAGGAGCGCTTGCTGAAATGGCGCGGGATGACCCGAAGGCCAATACGGCATGTGCTCAAAGGATTGCTGCACATCGATGATGAGCAGGGCGGATTTTTGGGGTGTGGTTGGGCTGGTCATGGTGTGCGGGTACAGGCGTTGAACATGAGGTCATTGTGCGGATCAGACTTGGCGCTGCACAGGGCTGGGCGAGACCAGAAGGGGACGAAAAAGGACAATCAAGAGTTTGGATTGGTGTAATTAATTGGTATTATTTATTGCTGTGCTCAACATCCACTCGTTCAGGAGATTCACCATGTTCCCATTTGAAATCTGGGCGGCTTACACCGCAGCTTGTTTGTTGCTGGTGTTGTCTCCGGGCCCGGACAACCTGCTGGCGATTGGACGAGGACTCAGTCAGGGCAAGCGTGCGGCGATGGTTTCGGGTCTCTCTTCGGGCGTGGGCATTTTGTTTCACGTGGCTGCTGCGACTTTTGGATTGACATTGCTCATGCAGACATCGGCTCTGGCGTTTTGGGTGGTCAAGCTGACCGGGGCCGTCTATTTGCTCTGGTTGGGCGTCAAGGTCTTGCGGTCGCGCAATCTGATCAGTTTTGCGCCGACAGCCAAACAACCTTTGTCCACGATCTTTGCGACCGGGTTTTTGTCGGCAGCGCTGAACCCCAAACCGGGTCTTTTTGTGCTGGCCTTCATTCCTCAGTTTGTCAGTCTTGATCGTGGGTCGGTCACGATTCAGATGTTGGTTTATGGCGGTTGGTTCGCATTTCTGACGGCGGTAGGCTTTGCTTTGATGGGCGTTTTCTCGTCACGTCTGTCGTCTTGGTTTCGCCAAAAACCCCGTGTGGTTGCGGGGCTCAATGTGGGTGCGGGTGTTGCATTTGTGGCTTCTGGCTTGTCGGTTGCTGTGCTCAAACAAAAATAAGTTGATGTGACAAATTTGGAAGACGAATGATGATGCTCACAAGTTTTGGTTTTATCGTTAAAGCCCCTGGTTATTCAGCTCTACAACATCATGCGCAGCTTCTGTCTGAAAAATTTTCAACTCGTGTCGTGGGTGTTGCTGACTTGGCCGAAGCGATATGGGTCTCACGCAATTTGATCGCCCAAGGTGTTCAATTGATTGAACTGTGTGGTGGATTCAGCGAAAGCGACAGGACTGAGCTGGAAAATCAAACTGGTCACGAAGTGCCTGTAGGTGTTGTGGTTTACAACCCGACCCAAGAAGCCGAATTGGTAAAGTTATTTGGGTGAATGGATGCCATCTAACCTTGCAGGGAAAACGGTGGATTAAAAAGACGGATTCAAACCTTACGCAAGCTCCTGACACCCCGTTGTCAGTACCCCTCAGGCAAAGTCCTCCCTAGTGCACAGACGGTCTGTGCGCCTTCAGGGAGAAAGACAAAAATGCAAAAAGTGATCGACTGGTTTGAGATTCCGGTGAACGACTTGCCGCGTGCGCAGGCGTTTTATGAGGCCGTGCTGCAAACGACTTTGCAGCGCGAAAGCTACGCGGGGCCGGGCATGCAGATGGCGGTGTTTGCGGGTGAGGGGGAGGCGGTCAAGGGCGCATTGATGTCGGGGCACCCGGCTTTGCAGGTGGGCGCTTGCGGCACGCTGGTGTATTTGCACGCAGGGGCATCGCTGGATGCCGCCTTGCAGCGCGTGGTGGCGGCAGGCGGGCAGGTGGCCATGGGCCGGGTGGCTTTGCCCGAGGGGCTGGGCTTCATGGCGCACATGCGCGATGTGGATGGCAATCGGGTCG
>JAGNVG010000076.1 GCA_017986605.1 Limnohabitans sp. | reverse complement strand
GACAAAGCCAAGATCGGCCAGTACACCAAGTTCTACGCCGAGTTCGGCGCGGTGCTCAAAGAAGGCCTGGGCGAAGACTTTGCCAACAAAGACCGCCTGTCCAAACTGCTGCGTTTTGCATCGACCACCAGCGACACCGTGAGTGTCAGCTTTGCCGACTACAAAGCCCGCATGAAAGAAGGCCAGGACGCGATCTACTACATCACCGCCGACACCCTGGCCGCCGCCAAGAACAGCCCACAGCTTGAAGTCTTCAAGAAAAAAGGCATCGAAGTGCTGCTCATGACCGACCGCGTGGACGAGTGGGCGCTCAACTTTGTGCACGAGTTCGACGGCACCGCGCTGCAAAGCGTGGCCAAGGGCGCGTTTGACCTGGGCAAGCTGCAAGACGAAGAGGAAAAGAAAGCCGCCGAAGACGCGGCCGAAACCTTCAAGCCCGTGCTGGCCAAGCTCAAAGAAGCGCTGAAAGACAAAGCCGAAGACGTGCGCGTGACCAGCCGCTTGGTGGACAGCCCCGCCTGCCTGGTGGTGACCGACGACGGCATGAGCATGCAACTGGCCCGCATGCTCAAACAAGCCGGTCAACAAGCTCCTGAAGTCAAGCCCGTACTCGAAGTCAACCCCGAGCACGCGCTGGTCAAAAAGCTCGACGGCTCGGTCCACTTCCACGACCTGGCTCACATCCTGTTTGACCAAGCCCTGCTGGCCGAAGGCGGCCTGCCAGCAGACCCTGCAGCTTATGTGAAGCGGGTGAATGCGCTGCTGAGCTGAACCGCGCACTCCTCAAATAAAAGGGGCGGCACCTGACAGGTGCCGCCCCTTTTATCTTGGGTGCTTTGAAAGTCAGGCCTTCAACGCGTCCTTGTAAACCGAGTTCACCGGCTGGGCCATCACCTTGCGCAGCATGGGTTCAAAGGTTTCGATGGGCAGGGTGTCGTAGCTCGCATCAAACGCTGGATCGTCGTAAAGCGCAATGAACTCTTCGGTGCGGGCGTAGTGCGGGTGGTCTTTGAACATGTCGCGCATGTTGCGGTCCATGCCGATGTGGTGGAAGAAGTTGTAGCCCTGAAAAATCCCGTGGTTTTGCACCATCCAAAAATTGGCTTCAGACACAAAGGGCTTAAGGATGGCAGCGGCGATGTCCGGGTGGTTGAAGGTGCCCAGCGTGTCGCCGATGTCGTGCAGCAATGCGCACACCACGTACTCGTCGTCACGCCCGTCGCGCAAAGCGCGCGTGGCCGTTTGCAGGCAGTGGGTGTAGCGGTCGACCGGAAAGCCGCCGTAGTCCCCATCCAGCAGTTTCAAGTGCGCCATCACGCGGTCGGGCAGCGTCTGCGTGAACTGCATGAACTCGCCAGCGATCAGCTTCCAGTCGTCCTGGGTGCTGTCCTGCATGCGGATGAATTGGGCTCGGTCGTTCATGGGTGCTCCTGCATCTGAAAGCGCCAGCGTACAGGGTCTGATGCGTGTGAACTGTCGGGTAGATGACTGCAGTCTTCAAGGCCGCCAAGGACGCAGTAACCCACAAGACAACCGTACCCTCACGCATCGGCTAGATTGCGGCCATGCACACCCTACCCGCCGACCCTTCCCTCATCGATTCCCGACAGGCTGCTTGGCGCTTGCTGGCCACCTTGGGCCTCGTGGTGCTGGGCAACAGCAGCATGTATATCGTCTCGGTGGTGCTGCCTGCGGTGCAGACCGAGTTTGGTGTGGGCCGGGCCGATGCCTCGCTGCCCTACACCTTGATGATGATTTGCTTGGGGCTTGGCGGCCTCATCACTGGCCGTTTGGCAGACCGCCATGGTCTGGTGCCCGTGCTGTGGGTCGGCGCTTTGGCCGTGTGTGGTGGCTTTGTCTGGGCGGGCATGTCGGGCAGCATTTGGGCTTTTGGCTTGGCGCACGGCTTGATGGGCCTGATTGGCAGTTCATCGACCTTTGCCCCGCTGATGGCTGACACCGCCTTGTGGTGGAACCGCCGACGCGGCATTGCCGTGGCCATTTGTGCCAGCGGTAACTACATTGCGGGCACGATTTGGCCGCCGATTGTTCAGCACGGCGTGGAGACTTTGGGCTGGCGACAGACCTATATCCTGCTCGGTATTTTTTGCGGTGTGGGCATGTTTTTGCTGGCCACGCGCATGCGTCAGCGCCCACCCTTGGTCACAGGAACACCCGCCAACGCCAGCACCGCACCCGTGGACCGCAGCCGCCCATTTGGTCTGCGGCCCGCTCACGCGCAAGGCCTATTGTTTGTTGCGGGCGTGGCTTGCTGTGTGGCCATGTCCATGCCACAGGTGCACATCGTGGCCTATTGCTCAGATCTAGGGTTTGGCGCAGCACGTGGCGCAGAAATGCTCTCACTCATGCTGGCCAGCGGCATCGTCAGTCGACTCGTGTTTGGTGTGATCAGCGACCGCATTGGGGGCATCCGCACTTTGTTATTGGGTTCGTTTTTGCAGGGCGTGGCGCTGCTGATGTTTTTGCCTTTTGACGGCATGGTGCCGCTGTACATCGTCTCGGCCATGTTCGGACTGTTTCAGGGCGGCATCGTGCCGGCCTACGCCATCATCATTCGTGAACACTTTGACCCCAAAGAAGCCGGAGGCCGGGTGGGGTCGGTGATCATGGCCACTTTGCTGGGCATGGCTTTGGGCGGCTGGATGTCGGGCTGGGTGTTTGATGTGACCGGCAGTTACCACGCCGCTTTTTTGAACGGCATCGCGTGGAACCTGCTCAACCTGTGCATCGCCAGCTGGCTGTTTTGGCGGGTGCGCAAAGCTGAACGTCTCGGCGCTCCCTGATCAGGCTGGCGCGGTTCCAAGCCGCGCTGGCTGGCCCCTCAAGCTGTCAACCATTCAGCCCACACGCACGCCACTGGCGCGGTCAAACAAATGCGACTGTTCGGCTGACCATTGCAGGTGCACCGCATCACCCACGGCGGCTTGCAGCACGCCCGGCACGCGGGCTGTCAGCTTGCCTGCTGCGGTGTCCACCGTGGCATAGGTTTCGGGACCGGTGGGCTCGATCATGCTGAGCTTGCCAGGCAAGCCTTGCGCCGCAAAACCAATGCTCTCGGGGCGCAGGCCGTAAACCAGCTCGGCACTGCCGTGTGCTTGCACAGCGGCGCTTTGCGCATCGGTGATGGGCAGTTCCACACCCTGCGACGTCAATGCGGTGCCCACGCGTTGCGCATCCACCATGTTCATGGCGGGTGAGCCAATGAACTCGGCCACAAAACGGTTGGCTGGGTGGTTGTAAATTTCGGCGGGCGTGCCGAACTGTTGCACCAAACCGTCTTTCATCACCGCGATGCGGTCGCCCAGCGTCATGGCTTCGACCTGGTCGTGCGTCACATATACCGTGGTGGTTTTGGTGCGCTGGTGCAGCAGTTTGATCTCGGCGCGCATTTCCACGCGCAGCTTGGCGTCCAAGTTGGACAGCGGCTCGTCAAACAAAAACAGCTTGGGGTCTCGCGCGAGGGCTCGGCCCATGGCCACACGTTGACGCTGCCCGCCCGACAGTTGCCCGGGCTTGCGGTCGAGCAGATGGCCGATTTGCAGCATGGCCGACACACGGTCCACCGCCGCTTTGCGCTCGGCCTTGGGCACCTTGCGAATCTCCAGGCCAAAGGCGATGTTTTGCGCCACCGTCATGTTGGGGTAGAGCGCATAGCTCTGAAACACCATGGCGATGTCGCGGTCCTTGCTGGGCAGTTGGGTCACCTCGCGCTCACCGATGTGGATGCTGCCGCGGGTGGGGTGGTCCAGGCCCGCGATCATCGATAACAGCGTGGATTTACCGCAGCCCGAGGGGCCGACCAAAATCAAAAATTCACCGGCGTCGATTTCCAGATCGATGCCTTTGAGGATGTGGACCGTCTCGTTATAAGTCTTGTGGATGTTGCGAATGGCCAGTGCGCCCATGATGTTTTCCCTTTAACCCTTGACAGCGCCAGCCGTCAGGCCGCGCACAAAATATTTACCCGCCACCACGTACACAAACAGGGTGGGCAATGCCGCGATCAAGGCCGCAGCCATGTCCACGTTGTATTCCTTGACGGCGCTGGAGGTGTTGGCCAGGTTGTTGAGGCCCACGGTGATCGGTTTGCTGTCAGCACCCGAGAACACCACGCCGTACAAAAAGTCGTTCCAGATGTTGGTGAACTGCCAGATCAGCGTGACCACCAAAATGGGCAGCGACAACGGCAACACGATGCGGCGAAAGATCATCCAAAACCCCGCACCGTCGAGCTGCGCCGCTTTGATCAACTCGTCCGGCAGACCGATGTAGTAGTTGCGAAAAAACAGCGTGGTCGACGGGATACCTGCCACCACGTGCACCAGCATCAGTCCCCACACCGAGCTGGCCACGCCCAACCAGCCGAGCACCTGACTCATGGGCAGCAGCACCACCTGCATGGGCATGAAAACGCCAAACAGCATGAAGGCAAACAAGGCCTCGCTGCCCCGAAACTTCCACTTGGAGAGCACATAACCGTTGAGCGAACCGATCAAGGTCGAGAGCAGCACCGCTGGCACCACCATCACCATCGAGTTCCAGAAGTAGGGCTTGAGACCTTCGCACTGCACCCCGGTGCAGGCGCTGCCCCAGGCTTTGAACCACGCATCCAGCGTCGGTGCAGTGGGCAAGCTCAGCAGGTTGCCAGTGCGCAGCTGCTCAGCGTCTTTGAGCGAGGTGGTCAGCATCACATACAGCGGCACCAGAAACCACGCTGCAAAGAACAGCAGCATGGACCACAGGACGAGGCGATGAAAATTCAGGCGGTTCATCGTTTGCTCCGCAATTCAGAATAAAGGTAGGGCACCACAATCGCCGCCACGGTGGCCAGCATCACGGTGGCACTGGCCGCGCCCACGCCAATCTGGCCACGGGTGAAGGCGGTGGCGTACATGAAGGTGGCGGGCAAATCAGTGGCATAACCTGGGCCCCCAGCAGTGAGCGCCATGACCAGGTCAAAACTCTTGATGGCCAAGTGCGAAACCACCATCAGCGTGCTGAAAAACACTGGCCCTAGGCTGGGCAAAATGATGCGCCAGTAAATCGTCGGCAAGCTCGCACCATCGACCTGTGCGGCTTTGATGATCGAGTCGTCAATGCCGCGCAACGCGGCCAAAAACAGCGCCATGACAAAGCCCGCGCTTTGCCACACCCCGGCAATCACCACGCAGTAAATGGCCATGTCTTGGTCGACCAACCACTCGAACTGAAAATCCGTAAAGCCCCAGCTGTGCATCAGATGCTGCAGTCCCAGGCCGGGGTTCAAAATCCACTTCCAAGCGGTGCCCGTCACGATGAACGAGATCGCCATGGGGTACAGGTAAATGGTGCGCAACACGCCTTCACCGCGCACCTTCTGATCGAGCAAGATGGCCAGCAACACGCCCAGCGCCATCGCGCCACCGATGAAACAAAAACCAAACACCGCCATGTTCGTCATGGCCACGCGAAAGCGGTCACTGTCCAGCAAAGCACTGTAGTGCTGCAAGCCCACAAACTCGTAGTTGGGCAGCAGGCGTGAAGCGGACACGGACAGGTAACCGTTCCAAGCCATCAGGCCATAGATGAACAGCAGCGACAGCACAAAGCTGGGCGCAATGACCAGTTTGGGCAACCAAGCGGCTTGCTGTGGGGAAGATGAAGACATGGGTGATCCAATCGAGGGCCAGCGCGGGCTGCAAGCTCGTGACCTGCAGCCCGGCGGCTAAATAAACAGCAAACCCTGGGGGTTTGCATGAGCCGACCCCAGGGTCGGCTCAAAGACTCACTTGACTTTGGCGGCCGAAGCGATCTTGGCTTGAGCGTCTTTCGTGCTCATCTTGTCGTCGTTCCAGAACTGGCTGACGGCGTCTTGGATCGCGCCAGAAGTGGCCGAACCAATGGCCATGCCGTGGGCCACAGAAGGCACCAAGCCACCGCTCTTGGCGGTAGACACGAAGTCGTTGGAGCTGAGCTTGGCGCAGTCGTCAAACTTGGCCAGGTTCATGTTCAGGCGCACCGGGATGGAGCCTTTGTTGAGGTTGAACACCTCCTGGAAGTCGGTGGACATGATGGCCGATGCCAGGTCTTTCTGGGCTTTGGTGTTGGCATCGTTCTTGAGCTTGAACATGGCAAACGAGTCCACGTTGAACGTGAAGGACTTGGCGGTGCCAGGGGCGGCTGCGCAAGTGAAGTCCGCACCAGGCTTTTTGCCTGCGGCCACGAATTCACCCTTGGCCCAGTCCCCCATCAACTGCATGCCCGCTTCACCTTTGATGACCATGGCGGTGGCCAGGTTCCAGTCACGGCCGGGGGCGTTCTTGTCGGTATAGGTCTTGACCTTTTTGAAGGTATCGAGCACCTTGGTCATGGTGGCACCGGTCAATGTGGCTGGGTCCAATTGCACCAGCGCTTTTTTGTAGAAGTCGGCACCGCCCACACCCAGAGCCACGCTCTCGAACGTGGTGAAGTCTTGCCAGTTCTGGCCACCATGCGCGACGGGGATGATGCCGGCTTTTTTCAGGGCTTCAGCGGCGACAAAGAACTCGTCCCAGTTGGTGGGCACTTTGGCGCCGGCTTTCTTGAACGCAGCGTTGCTGGCCCACAGCCAGTTGACACGGTGCACGTTCACGGGTGCGGCAATGTAGTTGCCCTTGTATTTCATGACGTTGGCAACCACGGGCGGCAGCAAGTTGTCCCACTGCTCGGCTTTGGCCACGTCATCGATGTTGGCCAACACGCCTTCGGCCGCCCACTCTTGCAGGGCCGGGCCTTTGATCTGTGCCGCTGCAGGCGCATTGCCGGAAACCACGCGCGACTTGAGCACGGTCATCGCATTGTCACCACCGCCACCGGCCACGGCAAAGTCTTTCCAGGTGTGGCCTTTGCCTTGCAGCGTGGCTTTCAGGGCTGCGGCCGATTTGGCTTCGCCACCGCTGGTCCAGTAATGCAGGACTTCAACCTCACCTGCGTGGGCTGCCACGGCCAGCACAGCGGCTGTGGCCAAGATCGAACGCTGGAACAATTTCATAGCTTTCAAGAGAGTCTCCCGGTTGCGGCCGCACAGGGCCTGTGTGAATGTGCGAGGTGGCGAAATGGCCTCTATGCCCTCGACGGATCGATTATTAATATTTCATTAATAAATTAACATCAGGTTAAACCCCAATGACAAAATAGGCCCAATAAGGGCCAAAGCCTGAACAATCCATTAAGCTTCCGGGCATGAAACTGTTGCTTGCCGAAGACGATGCCATGCTGGCTGACGCGCTGCAGACCCAATTGAGCGGCGCTGGCTTTGAGGTGGAACACGCGCCCAACGGGGCCGTTGCCGACTATTTGCTGCAAAAACAAAGCTTTGACATCGCTGTGCTCGACATTGGCTTGCCCATGATGGATGGCCTGGCCGTGTTGCAACATGTGCGCCAAACCCAGCCCGCCTTGCCCGTGCTATTGCTGTCCGCACGCGATGCACTGGATGACCGGGTAGCAGGGCTGCAAGCAGGCGCTGACGATTACGTGACCAAACCCTTTGACTTTCCGGAGTTGGTGGCCCGTTTGCAGGCACTGCTCAGGCGCAGCCAACCCAACACCGCCTCGGCCCTGCTGGGTCAACTCACGCTGGACCACGCCTCACGCCGCGCCATGGTGTCCGGTCTTGCACTGGAGCTGAGTGGTCGCGAATGGACACTGCTGGCTCTCTTGGCCAACCAACGTGAGCAAGTGGTGACCAAGGAACAAATCACCCAGGCTTGGAGTGCCGAAGGAGGTGAAACCAGCGGCGGCAATTCGATCGAGGTGTACATCCACCGCCTGCGCCGCAAACTCGAAGACGCGGGTCTGGTCATCCGCACGGTGCGAGGCTTGGGGTATTTGATGGAAGCCCAAGCGTGACACGCCGGGCACTCTCTTGAAGGCTGCGGGCATGACAGCGCCAGTCACCGCCACACCACCCACGGGGCAAGTGGGCGCATCCTTGGTGCGTCAGCTTTTGCTATGGCTGCTGCTGCCTCAGTTGGTGCTGTGGATGGCAGGCGGCGTCGCCACTTACCGGTTCGCAGCCGGTTATGCCAACCAAGCCATCGATGCCAGCCTGCTCCAAGCGGGTCGGTCATTGGCCAGACAGCTCAAGCCCATTGGCAACGGCTTGTTGATCGACTTTCCCCGTGCAGCACAAGATGTGCTGGAGGCCGACCCAACAGACCGCCAGTTGTACATGGTCAGCTCTCCTCCCGGTCAATTCATTCTGGGCAACCAGTCACTGCCGCTGCCCCCCGTTCAGGACAAACAAGACGATATTCTGCTGAACACCCCGTACTTTTACGATGGCACCATGCCTGTGAATGGCCGCGCCGCATTGCACGCACCGACCGGTCAGGCTTTGCGGCTGGTGGGCATTTATCTGCGCTTTGGCGAAGACGCGGCCAAACCGCAAACCATGCTGGTGCAAGTGGCCCGCAGCAGTGCCAACCGCGAAGAGCTGGCACGCCGTATTTTGGTGGACATGCTGCTGCCCATGTCGAGCCTGGTGCTGCTGATGACACTGATCGTCTGGCTGGGCATCCGCGCCGGCTTGTCGCCATTGGCACGCCTGCGCCAGCAAGTAGAAGGCCGGGCCCCCACCGATCTGGCCCCTTTGCAACTGGCCTCGGCACCGCGCGAGTTGTGGTCCTTGGCCACCGCCATCAACACCTTGTTGTCGGCGGTGCAAAACACCGTGGCCACGCAAAAGCGTTTCATTGGCGATGCCGCTCACCAATTGCGCACCCCCTTGGCCGGCTTGAAAAGCCAAACCGAAATTGCCCTCCAATTGGCCACTGACCCCGAGTTGCGAGCCCGTTTGCAGCGCGTGCACGACAGCGCCACGCGCAGCGCCCATTTGGTCAACCAACTGCTGACACTGGCGCGTGCAGAGCCCGAATCGGTCATGGCCCACGACCGCAAACGCTTTGACCTACAGCGCATGGCGCAAACACTCACTGCCGAATGGGTGCCACGCGCACTGCGCGCCCACATTGACTTGGGTCTGGACGACAGCGCGACCGCCCCGGTCTGGATCGAAGCCAACGAGCTGCTGGTGCGCGAAGCCCTGACCAACCTCATCGACAACGCGCTGCACTATGCGGGCACTGGCAGCCAGGTCACGGTACGGGTGATGGCTGATCACACCAGCGCCACACCACTCGCCTTGCTGCAAGTCTCCGACACCGGGCCGGGCCTGACACCTGCCGAGCGCGAGCGGGTGTTTGAGCGTTTTGTCCGCGCCAGCGATGTGGGCCAAGGCTGCGGCCTGGGCCTAGCCATCGTCAAGGAAATCGTGGAGCGCCATCAGGGCGAGGTCCAGCTGGATGAAGTGCTGCCCCACGGCCTGTGCGTGTCGATCCGATTGCCCCTGTCGCCAACCCCTGCTGCATGAACCCTTCTCATATGAACGCACTCCACGCTCAAACCCCTCGCCTCTTGGGCGACATCGGCGGCACCAATGCCCGCTTTGCCTTGGTCCATGGCGACGGCTCACCCATCACGCAAGAAATCACCTTGCCCACCGGGCAGTTCCCAGATCTGGCGGCGGCGGCAAGCAGCTATCTGCAGCAAGTCGGCCAGCGCGGGGTGCGCCAAGCCTGCATCGCGATTGCCAACCCCATCGATGGCGATGCGCTGAAGATGACCAACAACCACTGGCAGTTCTCCATCGAGGCCACGCGCCAGACGCTGGGACTGGACAGCCTCTTGATGCTCAACGACTGGGAAGCCATGGCCATGGCGGCACCGGCCCTGCTGGGCAGCGATCTGGAACAGATCGGCTCGGGCGAACCTGTGCCCAATGCGCCCAAAGGCCTGATCGGTCCGGGCACCGGGCTGGGTGTGTCCTCGCTGGTGCGTTCGCGTCAGGGCGACTGGGTGCCCATTGCAGGCGAAGGCGGGCATGTCAGCATGTCCCCCACCTGCGAGCGAGAGGCCGACATCCTGCGCATTTTGTGGCGCACCCACCCCCATGTTTCTGTCGAGCGCGTGGTCTCGGGCATGGGCCTCGAAAACTTGTACCGCGCCATTTGTGAACTCAATGGCACCGAGGCCGAAAACCTGGTGGCTGCGCAAGTGACCACACGGGCGCTGGCCACCCAAGATGTGGCTTGCGAAGAGGCACTGGACCGCATGTGCCGCCTGCTGGGCAACGCAGCCGCCAACTTGGCCGTGACACTGGGCGCACGCGGCGGCATCTACATTGGCGGCGGCGTGATCGGGCGCTTAGGCGACTACTTTGCGCAGTCGGGTTTCAGGGCCGCGTTTGAAGCCAAAGGCCGCTTCGAGAACTACATGAAGCGCATCCCGACCTACGTCATCCGCGCCGAACAACCGGCCTTGATTGGCTGCGCCATGGCGCTGGGCGTGCAGCCTGCGCGGCGCTGAGCTCACACGCTGAGCGGCGTTTCCTGCATTTGCTCGACCTGCTCTTGCAGCATGAGCACCTGACCGCGCCAATAGTCGGGCGTGCCAAACCACGGAAAGTTGATCGGGAAAATCGGGTCTTCCCAACGCCGCGCCAGCCAAGCGCTGTAGTGGATCAAACGCAAGGTGCGCAGCGGCTCGATCAGGCGCAGCTCTGCGCGGTCAAAGTCGCGCACCTGTTCATACCCGTCCAGCAAGGCCGACAGCTGCTGCGTGCGCTGCCCCCGGTCGCCCGACAACAGCATCCACAGATCTTGAACGGCTGGCCCCATGCGGGCGTCGTCTAAGTCCACAAAGTGCGGGCCGCCACCGGGCAGCTCAGCGGGCGTCCACAAGATGTTGCCCGGGTGGCAGTCGCCATGCAGGCGAATCAAGCGGCGATCTGCTGCGCCTTGGGCAAAAGCTTCTTGAATCAAAGCCAGCGCAGGCACCAAAGCCTCGCGCCATTCGCGTTCCACCTCCAGCGGAATCATCTGGTTTTTTTGAAGCCACTCGGCAGGCTCCAGCGCAAAGGTCTGCACATCGAGCGTGGGTCTGTGCGCAAAAGGTTGGGCCGCGCCCACTGTATGAATTCGGGCCAAGAAACGGCCAATCCATTCGAGCACGTCAAAATCGTCCAGCTCGGGCGTGCGACCGCCGCGTAAAGGGCTGACCGAAAAATCAAAGCCCGCACTTTGGTGCAGGGTCTGGCCGTTCAGCATCATGGGTGGCACCACAGGCACTTCGGCCGCCAGCAGTTCGGCGGCGAAGTCGTGTTCCTCCTGAATCTGCGCACGGCTCCAGCGCCCAGGCCGGTAAAACTTGAGCACCACCGCCGACGCGCCCTGCACGGGCTCGTCCAGATGGGCACGGTAAACGCGATTTTCGTAAGAGCTGAGCGCCAGCAAACGGCCATCGGGCCACAAGCCCAGGTCGGTCAAAGCGTCCATCACCCGGTCAGGAGTGAGTTCAGCGTAGGGGTGCAAAGCGTTCGGTTCGGTCATGCGTCGATTGTGACCGAGCGCTTGACCCGGCTCAGCGTCCGGTGAACCGGGCTGTGCGTTTTTCCACAAACGATCGCACGCCTTCGGCCGCGTCATCGCTGTTGGACAGCGCTTTTTGCACTGCAATGAAATCGTGCATCGCCACCAAGGGGCCTTGCTCCACGCCCTTGAGCACGTTCTGGCGCGTGGCCACCACGGCCAGCGGTGCTTGCGCTGCAATTTGTCCGGCAATGCGCATGGCCTCGGCCAGCAAACCCGCCGCTGGCACCACCTTTTGCACAAAGTTCAGGCGCAGGGCTTCGGCGCTGTCAAACACATCGGCCGTGAGCAAGTGCAAAAGCGCGTTGCCCATGC
>JAGNVG010000075.1 GCA_017986605.1 Limnohabitans sp. | reverse complement strand
CAGAGTTTCTGCGCGAATACCAAGCCGGGCGCACACCCAACCCGGACATCCTGTGCAACGCTGAAATCAAGTTCAAATCTTTTCTGGACCACGCCATGCGGCTGGGTGCAGAAAAAATCGCCACCGGCCATTACGCACGGGTTAGGCTGAATGCCGCGACGGGCCGACACGAGCTGCTCAAGGGCCTGGACCCCAGCAAAGACCAAAGCTACTTTTTGCACCGCCTGAACCAGGCGCAGCTGTCCAAGACCCTGTTTCCGGTGGGTGAGCTGCACAAGACCGAGGTGCGCCGCATTGCAGAAGAGATCGGCTTGCCCAACGCCAGAAAAAAAGACTCGACCGGCATCTGCTTCATTGGCGAGCGGCCTTTCCGCGAGTTTTTGAACCGCTACATCAGCAAAGAACCCGGCCCCATCAAGGACCCCAGCGGGCGCACCATTGGCCAACATGTGGGCTTGAGCTTCTACACCTTGGGCCAACGCCAAGGCTTGGGCATTGGCGGCATCAAGGCCAAAGGTGCGGACATGAAGGCTTTGCAAGCGCGTGGCTTGCGTGGCGCGGGGGAGCACACCCCTTGGTTTGTCGCCCGCAAAGACATCCCCAACAACACCTTGTGGGTGGTGCAAGGCCACGACCACCCTTGGCTACTGTCACCCCAGTTGCAAGCCACCGACGTGAGCTGGTGCGCAGGCATGGCCCCTGCGCCGGGTGCTTATGCCGCCAAAACCCGCTACCGGCAAACCGATGCGCCTTGCAGCGTGCAAGCGCTCAGCCTGCCCGATGGCCAGGCAGGGTTTGAGCTGTCGTTCAGCGATCCCCAATGGGCGGTCACACCCGGCCAAAGCGCTGTGCTGTATGACGGCGAGGTGTGTTTGGGCGGCGGCGTCATCCAGTCGGCCAGCGCCTGCCCCTGAAGGCCTGCGCCATTTACTCGCCCCCCAAGCCCAGCCGGTTGGGCTGGCGCTTTTCGATAGCAAAGCGCAGCAAGGCGGCCGTGCGGAAAATGCCGTGCGCAAACTTGCCATAAGGCAAGGTCAAAAACAAAGCCATCACCGCGCCCAGGTGCAGCGCCAGCATCAAAGGCATGACCGCCGTTGCACCCAGCAGCCACAAAAGCAAACCCGATACGCTCACCAAGAACAACAAGGCGATGAAACCTCGGTCCATGGGCTTTTGCGCCGCGTCACCGTGGTCGGGGTGACGGCGCAGGTTCAAGCGCCACAAACCGGCTGTGCCCACAGCCAAGCTCACACCGCCAACGACGCCGAGCAGTTTGGGCAAGGTCGTCAAATCGTAAGGCGCGGGCCAGCCCAGCACATAGTGGTACAGCGTGGCCACGCTGGTGGCCGTAAAGCACAGCATGAAGCCGTAAAACGTCAGGTGGTGAAAGCGCCTGCGGGCGTGTGTCCAGGCGTCGTCTTCGTTGTGGCAACCTTCGCCGTGCCCGCCGTCCAGGTACTTCAGGCGCAAGGCAGCGTGTGCGGCCTCGGCGGCAGCGGGCGAGCTCAGGCTGGCCCCGCTGGTGGCGGGCGTCACATCGCGCCAAAAACGCCGCACACCCAGCGCCAGCGCCAGCACTGCAAACAAGAAGATGGGCCCGAACAGACTCACCATCAGGTTGTGCGGGAACACCGCATAAAAACCGCCCGCCACAGGGGTGGACCACAGCGTGCCTTGGCGCAGCATGGCCAATGCCAAAAACAGCGCCAAGCCCAAAGCGAGCGCGACCGACAAGGTCAAGCCGTTGCGTTGGTACAAGCGGCCCAATGCAGGCGGCCAAGCGTAGTCGGCATAGGTCTGGCCGCGCACCTGGGCCATGGCCTTGGGCACGTTGATGGCAAAGTCGTGCGGCGGCGCGTACTGGCAAGCGTGCAAACATGCCCCACAGTTGTGGCACAGGTTGGCCATGTAATGGATGTCTGCCTTGCCAAACTCCAGCCGACGGGTCATGGCCGGGAAAACCGCACAAAAACCCTCGCAGTAGCGGCAGCCATTGCAAATTTGCATCTGCCGTGCCACTTCGGCTTCGGGCGCGGTCATCTCACCACGCGCCAATGCGCGGGCATCTTGGGTCAGGGCTTCAAGCGTTTGCATGAGAAGCTCCTTGCTTTTGCGCTTTGACCGCTTTGGCCGCCTGTTCGCCCGCGATGCGGCCAAAGGCCGTGCCGATCGTCATGCCCACCCCAGCGGTGTAGCCCTTGCCCAGCACGTTGCCCGCCATCATCTCGCCCGCCACAAACAAGTTGGGGCTGGGCTGGTCATTGAATCGCACAGCGGTGGTGTCATCGGTTTTGAGACCCAGATAAGTGAAAGTGACGCCAGGCCGCACGGCGTAGGCGTAATAAGGTGCAGTGTCCAGCGGACGCGCCCAATGGGTTTTGGCCGGGCTCACGCCCTCGGTGTGGCAATCGTCGAGCGCCGTGTGGTCAAAAGTGCCTTCGCGGCAGGCCGCGTTGTAGTCGTTGAGCGTTTGCATGAAGGTCGCTTCATCCAAGCCCAGTTTGCGGGCCAGCTCGGGCAGGCTGTCTGCCTGCGTGCCTTCAAACACGGGCGGCATGAAGCGGCCCACCGCCTTGGCGTCGATGATGGAATACGCCACCTGCCCCGGCTGCTGCGCCACCAAGCGGCCCCAAATCGCGTACCGCTTGGGCCAAAAATCTTCGCCTTCGTCGTAAAAGCGTCGCGCCTCGCGGTTGACCACAACGCCCAAAGACACGCAGTCGATGCGGGTGCAAATACCGCCGTCGTACAAAGGCGCACGGGCGTCAATCGCCACCATGTGCGCTTGGGTCGGGTCACCAATGCGGTCGGCGCCTTGCTCGAGCATGTGCTTGAGCAACACACCTTGATTGAAGCGCGTGCCGCGAATCAAAAATTGATCCGCCGGGTATTCGCCACGCTCGTTTTGGCCCCAGGCCTCGCGCAGCCACTCGCGGTTGGACTCGAAGCCCCCAGCTGCCAGCACGCAGGTGCGGGCCTCGATGCGTTCACGCCGCACGCTGCCATCGGGCTGCTTGTGCATGACCGATGCGGCCACAAAGCGGCCTTCGTTCAGTTCCACGGCATCGACTTCGGCGTTGTAGTGGATCTGCACACCCAATTTTTCGGCGCTGCGGTAATAGGCATTGACCAGCGCTTTGCCCCCGCCCATGAAAAACGCGTTGGTGCGGGCCGTGTGCAAAGCGCCCGACAGCGATGGCTGAAAGCGCACGCCGTGCTTGACCATCCAAGGGCGGCAAGTGGCCGAATGGCGAATCGCCAGCCGGGCCAGGTGTTCGTCGGTCAAGCCGCCTGTGACCTTGAGCAGGTCTTGCCAAAACTCTTCTTCCGGGTAGGCATCGACCAGCACGTCTTGCGGCGCATCGTGCATGCAGCGCAAGTTGCGGGTGTGACCCGAATTGCCGCCGCGCCACTCACGCGGCGCCGACTCCAGCAGCATCACGCTGGCCCCCGCCTCGCGGGCCATCAAGGCCGCGCACAGAGCCGCGTTGCCGCCGCCGATCACCAAAACATCCAAGCCCATGTCCGCTCCGAAAAATGTAAAAGGTCAATCAGGCTTGATGCCCGCGCGTTTGACGATGTCGCTCCAGATGCGCTGCTCGTTCTTGATGAACGCCGCGTATTCGCTGGAAGGCCCACCCCCGCCCACCGCGTTGTCGGTGGCAAAGCGCTCGGTCACCGCGCTCGACTTGAGGGCTTTGAGCGACTCTTCTTGCAAGCGCTTGACGATCTCGGGCGGTGTGCCTGCGGGCACATGGATGCCGTACCACTGCGAGGTTTCAAAATCCTTGAAGCCCAGCTCGGCCACGGTGGGCACATCGGGCATGGCCGCAATGCGCTGCTGTGTGCCCACGGCAATGGCACGCAGTTTGCCGCTGCGGATGTGCGCCCCCAAGGCGGGCATGCCTGCGGACGAGGCCTGTGTGCGCCCCGCCAACAAGTCAGTCAACTGTGGTCCGGTGCCACGGTAAGGGATGTGGGTGATGTACATGCCCGTGACCAGCTTGAGGTATTCCATGGCCAGATGGCCCGCGCTGGCGTTGCCCGCAGAGCCGTAGTTGAGCTTGCCCGGATTGGCCTTGGCATAGTCCACAAACTCTTTGAAGTTTTTGGCCGGCACGTCGGGGTGGATGACGAACACGTTGGGCACCTTGGCCAGCAAAGTGACCGGCACAAAATCCTTGTTCACATCGTAGGGCTGGCTTTTGAGCATGTAAGGGTTCACCGCCAGAGTGCCCACATGCGTGAGGATGATGGTGTGCCCATCGGGCGCGGCTTTGGCCACGTCTTGCATGGCGGTCACGCCCGCACCGCCGGGTTTGTTTTCAACGTAAACGCTTTGCCCCAACTGCTTGGTCAGCTCTGCCGCCACCGAGCGGGCCACGATCTCGCTGGTGCCCCCCGGTGCAAACGGCACCACGAAACGGATGGCCTTGCTGGGCCACGGGGCGCTTTGTGCCTGGGTCAACGCAGGCCATGCACACAGCGCAAGGGCCGACAAACCGGCGCTGAGCGCGAGGCGGCGGGATTTTTTGTTCATGAATGTCTCCTTTTGTTATTGAAAAATCAGAATGTGCCAGACAACGAAGGCCCTTAGAACTGGTACTTACGCAGCCCCCCGTCGACCGGGATGACCGCCCCCGTGATGTAGCTGGCCAAAGGCGATGCCAAAAACGTGACCAAGTTGGCCATGTCTTCCGGCTCGCCGTAGCGGCCCATCGGGATCTCGTTGTCGCACTGCCACTGGCGGTATTCGGGGGTGTAGTTGCGGAAAATCTGTTCGGAATGGATGCGGCCAGGCGGCACGCAATTCACCGTGACGCCGTGCTTGCCCACCATGCGCGACAAGCCCTTGGCCCAGCTGTGCATGCCCGCTTTGGCGCAAAACGCGCCGTTGGTGTGCTCGGGCTCGCTCTTGCCGGTGATGTTGATGATGCGGCCCCAGTTGCGCGCAATCATTTGGTCAATCAAAGCATCGGCCACTTGGCGTGGGCGGTGAAAGTTCAAGGTGATGGCCTCTTGCCAAGCTTCTTCGCTCACATGCAACTCTTTGAAGCTGCGCGAGCCTCCGGCGTTGTTCACCAAAATGTCCACGCTGCCCAAACCGGCCAAAGCCGCATCGGCGAGGCGCTTGGCGGCGTCTTCGGCGTACAGGTCCGACTCGATGATCACGGGTGCATGACCGCCAGCGGCCACGATCTCGGCGGCCAACTCTTGCAACTTGTCCACGCGCCGCGCCGACACCGCCACGCGTACGCCTTCAGCAGCCAGGGCTTTGGCAATGCCGCGACCAATGCCCACGCTGGCACCCGTGACCAAGGCGGTTTTGTTGTTGAGTTGCATGTCCATGGGTGTCTCCTTTTAGTCTGTAAAGCACACACTTTAGAGGCGCGCCTGCGGGCCGTGCAGGCCTTTTGAGGCATGGGGTCATCACTTTTCGTGATGCCCATATGGAGACGCTAGGCGACGGGACGGACGCTGGCGCCCAGCCATGCGCCGCTTTGCACCAAAGCACGGGCACAATCGGCCAAGACCACACGGGTGGCCAGTGCTGCGGGTGACAGCTCGTCGTCCGACAGGCCGCACAACAAGTTCACCCGCTGGACTTGGTGGTCGGTGATGCGGGCCATGTAGAGGTGGTCCCGCTCAGGCCCCATGCGGGCCACCGCCGCCCAGGGCTGCAAAGTGCCCCCTAAGCCCGACTTGACTGCGTCCATGAGCATGGCCAAAGAATCGATCTCGAGCGTGACCTGCGGCGTGACATTGGCGCGGGCAAATGCGGCGTTCAGGGTGCTGCGCAAACCATGCGGCCCGGTGGGCAAGATCAAGGGCTCTAGCGCCAGATCGGCCATGCACAAACTTTGCGGGGGTTTGGCCGAGCGCGTGGGCCGGGCTGCGATCAAGAAAATATCTTCCTCGATCAGGGGCCACACGCTCCAGCGGCGGGCGGTTTGCAGGTGCTGGCTGGCGCGGATGGGTGAGTCAAACAACACCGCCAAATCGAGCTGCCGCGCATTGAGCATGGCCGACAAATGCCCCGACAGGCTCTCCACCATGTGCAGACGCACATCCGGGTAACGCTCGCGCATGGCCTGCATCAAAGGCAAACCCAGCACCGCCGCCGTGGTGGGGGCCAAGCCCACGCTCACCGTGCCCGTCAGGCGTGCCTGCTGAGCCGAGCGCACGGCCTGCTCGGCGTGGCGCAAAGTCAACTGGGCCTCCCGAAAAAAGGCCACGCCCGCTTCGGTGGGCGTGACACCTTGGGGGGTGCGCTGCAACAGCCGGGTGCACAACTCACCCTCCAAGCGCGTGATCTGCTGGCTCAGCGCCGACTGCACCAAGTCCAGGTCGAGTGCCGCACGGCTGATGCTGCCGACTTCGACCACTTTCACGAAATAGCGCAGCTGCCGCAGCTCCATCGCTCAATGCTCCGCTTGGTGCAACTTTTCGTGGATGCGCTGCACAGCTTTCCACACGCCCCAAAACACCAGCGGCACCAACGCGCCCACGGCCACCTCGGGCTGGAACGGCAAGCCCGCAGCCTTCAAGGCCTTGGCCACGTAAAGCAAAAGGCTGACCACGTAATAAGAGATGGCCGCGATCGAGAGTCCTTCCACCGTGCTTTGCAAGCGCAGCTGCAGGGCTTGGCCTTTGGTCAGCTTTTCCAGCAGCACCTGGTTTTGCGCTTCGGTGGCAATGTCCACACGGGTGCGCAGCAAAGCACTGGTGCGCGACACGCGTTCGGCCAAAGAGGCCAAGCGCTTTTCAGTCGCCTGCACCGTGGCCATGGCGGGCGACAAACGGCGCTGCATGAACTCACCGACTGTCTGGGTGCCTGCAATGGGTCGTTCGCGCAATTCGGCGATGCGCTGGCTCACCAATGTGTCGTAGGCTCGCGTGGCCGAAAATCGGTAACCATGCTCTGCATTGGCCCGCTCAATTCGCGCAGCCAATGACACCAATACATCGAGCAGTGCCTGGTCACTCTCCCCTTTTTGTTCAAGTCGGGCTGTGATGTCCGCCAGTTGAGCCTCCGCCCCCGACAAAATGGGAGACAAAGCCTTGGCCACGGGCAAACCACGCAGCGCCATCAAACGGTAAGTTTCAAGCTCTAGTAAGCGCTGCGAAATACGCCCTGCACGCGCTTCACTGGTCTCGGCTGGTGCCAACACCAGCATGCGCTCAAACCCATCGGGGCCGATGCGGAAATGGGTGAGCACACAGGAATGCGGCACCCCATCCGTCGTGTTCCCCATCCGGGAGCCCACCACTGCCCCTTCGCCCAACCAAGCCTGCGCGTTCGGCACCAGATCATCTGCATTCATGTCTGCCGCCAGCATGCCCAAATGGATGGCGGCCACTGTCTTGCCAGGGATGGCACGCAACCAGTCTGGCCCCACCACCACTTGCGATGCCAGCTCAGGTGAATGGGCTTTCCAAAATGCATGGGAGGGCAAGGCCTGCACAATCGAATAACGGGTGAACTCTGTGTGCCGCTCCCATTTGACGGTGAACCCATCACAACGCAAGCGCAAAAAGTTGCCATTCAACCGCTCAAGCGCCAGGTCCGCATGGCCCGACAACTTTTTCAAATGCGCCCATTCCTGCTCACGGGCAACCCCGGCGTTCAACACCGCCACATACACAATCAAAGCCGGTAAACGAACCCTTGCCGAAGGCCTGGCGTGGACCTCGTTGTGAAGTTGACGGCGCTGATCGTCGTCCAGCGGCAAATAACGGGCATTCATTTCATTCATCAGCACATTGTGAATTAAGAAGCCAAGGGTTTGAGCTTTGGAGATGGGCTGAGGACATGAAAAAAGCCCACGGCACATGTGCGGTGGGCTCGAAATACAACATCTTCGCGACTCAGAACGGGATGTCGTCGTCCATGTCATCAAAACTGCTGGCCGCTGGCTTGGGCGCAGCAGCTGGGCGTTGTGCAGGCGCGGCCGCTGGGCGGGCTGCCGGAGCCGAGGCGCGAGGCGCATAACCGCCACCGCCCTCATCCGATGGACCTCCCATGCCTTGGCGGCCACCCAGCATCTGCATGGTTTCGCCACGGATTTCGGTCGCAAACTTCTCGATGCCGTCTTTGTCGGTGTACTTGCGGGTGCGCAAGCTGCCTTCGACGTAGACCTGGCTGCCTTTTTTCAAATACTGGCCTGCGATTTCAGCCAATTTGCCGAAAAAGCTGATGCGATGCCATTCGGTGGCCTCCTTCATCTCGCCGGTCGCTTTGTCCTTGTAGCGGTCGGTGGTGGCCACATTGATGTTGCTCACGGCATCGCCAGAGGGCAAATAGCGGGTTTCGGGATCGCGGCCCAAATTGCCGACGATGATGACTTTGTTGACGGATGCCATGAAAACTCCTCGATAAGACCCGGATTATGCGGCTTTTATGCAGCGGACTGAACAGCCGACGGACGTCCTGGCGTCTGCATGGGCAAGGCCACCAACCACCACAACAGCATGGCCGCCGCACAGCCCAAAAACAGCACCGGACTGCCGAACCCCTTGACCAGCACGCCCCCCAGCCAACCCCCTGCAAAAAATCCCAGCGACTGCAGTGTGTTGTAGACGCCCATGGCGGTGCCGCGCACTTCGGCAGGCGCCATGCGAGAGGCCAAGCTCGGCTGGGTCGCTTCCAGCACATTGAATCCACTGAAAAATGCAAACATCAGGCCCGCCAAAGGCCATAAATGGGCTGTGGCCGCGGACTGCAGGAACAGGCCCACCTGAACCAATGCAATCAACGCAATGGCGGCCAAAAAGACTTTCTTGAGGTGTCCACGCCGCTCCATGGCAAAAACACCCCCCATGAGCACAAACGAAGCCAAAACCGCCGGCAAATACACCTGCCAGTGATCTTCTTTGGACAAGCCCGCCTGCACCAGCATCGCGGGCACAGCCACCCACATGGCCAATTGCACGGCATGCAACACAAACACCCCGAAATTCAAACGCAACAAACCGGCATGGCTGAGCACCATCTTGAGACTGCCCCGAGCTTTGACCGCCATGGGTGGCGCTGCAGGCACGGCCCAAACCACCACCCCCACGCCCAGCAAAGCCAGCACACCCGTGAGCCAGAACAGACCTGACAAACCAATGGCACCGGCCAACACAGGCGCCACGACCAAGGACAAGGCAAACATCAAGCCGATGCTGGCCCCCACCAAGGCCATGGCTTTGGTTCGAACCTCGTCGCGGGTCAAATCGGCCAGCAAGGCCGTGACGGCAGCGGAAACAGCACCCGCGCCCTGCAAACTCCGCCCCACCAGCAAACCGGTCAGATCAGTGGCACCTGCCGCCCAAAAACTGCCCAGCGCAAAAATAATCAGGCCCAGCACGATCACCCGCTTGCGCCCGAAACGGTCTGAGGCCATGCCAAAAGGCAGCTGCAGCAAACCTTGCGTCAAGCCATATATGCCCATGGCCAAGCCCAACAAGGCCGGGTCCTCACCACCCGGGTATTTGCGTGCCTCTAGGGCAAAAACGGGCAAGACCAAAAACAGGCCCAACATGCGCAGGGCAAAAATCGAGGCCAATGAGGCACTGGCTCGGCGCTCCAGCGGCGTCATGGCCACAGACAAAGGTGCTGATTGCTTTTCAAGGGTTTCGGTCACGCGGAATCGCCAGGGCAGTGGTGCAGAGAAAAGGGTGATTGTCCCCGATTGGCCACCCTCGGTGCCAAAAACAGCCCCGGCGGGGATAATCAAAGGTTTTGCTGATCTGGCCCCACCGTGAAACTTGCTGACTCTCCTCTCTTGCCCGAAGAACCCGATCAAGCGCGGTATCTGGCCTCGGCGCTGCGGCAAAGCCACATCAGCGTGCGGGGGGCACGCACCCACAACCTGAAAAACATCGATCTGGACATCCCGCGCAACCAACTGGTGGTGATCACCGGCTTGTCGGGCTCGGGCAAGTCGAGTCTGGCCTTTGACACGCTGTACGCCGAAGGCCAGCGCCGCTACGTAGAAAGCCTGTCGGCCTATGCGCGGCAGTTTTTGCAACTGATGGACAAGCCCGATGTGGACCTGATCGAAGGCCTGTCGCCCGCGATTTCCATCGAACAAAAAGCCACCAGCCACAACCCGCGCTCCACCGTGGGCACGGTGACCGAGATCCACGACTACCTGCGCCTGCTGTATGCCCGCGCAGGCACGCCCTACTGCCCCGACCACAACCTGCCCCTGCAAGCGCAAACCGTGAGCCAGATGGTGGACGCGGTGCTGGCCTTGCCGGAAGACACCAAGCTGATGATCCTCGCGCCCATTGCGCGTGAAAAAAAAGGCGAGTTTGAAAAAGTCTTTGAGCAGATGCAGGCCCTGGGCTATGTGCGCTTTCGCATCAATGGCCAGACGGTGGAAGTGGAGGACCTGCCCACACTCAAAAAGACCGAGAAGCACAACATCGACGTGGTGGTAGACCGCATCAAAGTCCGCGCAGAGGAAGACGCCAAGGCCAGAGACGCCCTGCGCCAGCGCCTGGCCGAAAGCTTTGAAGCGGCGCTGCACCTGGCCGAACACCGCGCTGTGGCGCTGGAGATGGACACGGGTAAAGAACACCTGTTCAACGCCAAGTTCTCCTGCCCGGTGTGTACTTACTCGATCAGCGAGCTGGAACCCCGCCTGTTCTCGTTCAACTCGCCCATGGGCGCGTGCCCGACTTGCGACGGCATTGGCAGCATGGCGTTTTTTGACCCGGAGCGGGTCGTCGCCTTCCCTTCGCTCAGTTTGGCCAGCGGCGCCATCAAGGGTTGGGACCGGCGCAACGGCTTTTACTTCAGCATGCTCGAAAGCCTGGCCAAGCATTACCAGTTCGACATCGAAACCCCGTTTGAAAAACTGCCCGCCAGTGCACAACAAGTGCTGTTACACGGCTCAGGCGAGGAAGAAATCAAGTTCAGCTATGTGATGGAATCCGGAGCCTCGCAGGGCAAGAAGGTCAGCAAGAAGCACCCGTTTGAAGGCATCATCCCCAACATGACGCGGCGCTACCGCGAGACCGACTCGGCCGTGGTGCGCGAAGACCTGGCCCGCTACCGCAACACCCAGCCCTGCACCAGCTGCCAAGGCACGCGTTTGCGGCGTGAGGCGCGCCATGTGCGCATTGGCGAAGGCGATCAAGCCCGCGCCATTTACGAGATCAGCCACATCACGCTGGGCGAGTCTCAGCAGTATTTTCAGGGCCTGAAAATGCACGGCGCCAAGGCCGAGATTGCCGACAAGGTGGTACGCGAAATCGCACTGCGTCTGAAGTTTTTGAACGACGTGGGCCTCAATTATTTGAGCCTGGACCGCAGCGCTGACACCCTGTCGGGCGGCGAGTCGCAGCGCATTCGCCTCGCCAGCCAAATCGGCTCGGGCCTGACGGGTGTGATGTATGTGCTGGACGAGCCCAGCATTGGCTTGCACCAGCGAGACAACGACCGCCTGATCGGCACCCTGCAACACCTGCGCGACATCGGCAACAGCGTGCTGGTGGTCGAGCACGACGAAGACATGATCCGGGTGGCTGACCATGTGATCGACATGGGGCCGGGCGCGGGCGTGCACGGCGGGCGCGTGATGGCGCAAGGCACTTGCGCCGACATCCTGGCCGCCCCCTATTCGGTCACCGGCCAATACATGTCGGGCCGCAAAAAGATCGAGATCCCCAAGCGCCACAAAGCGGGCAAGGACTTCATCGAGATCGTGGGCGCATCGGGCAACAACTTGAAAAACGTGAACGTGAAGTTCCCCGTGGGGCTGCTGACCTGCGTGACTGGCGTGTCGGGCTCAGGCAAATCGACGCTGGTCAACGACACGCTGTATGCCGCTGCCGCCC
>JAGNVG010000168.1 GCA_017986605.1 Limnohabitans sp. | reverse complement strand
ATCACGACGGAGAGCCTGGCCCTATCGCGGTGCAAATTGCTGGGACAGAAGCGCAGATGATGGCCGATGCCGCACGCTACAACATTGACCGGGGGGCGCAGATCATCGACATCAACATGGGCTGCCCCGCCAAAAAGGTTTGCAACAAGTGGGCGGGGTCTGCCCTGATGCAAGACGAACCGCTGGCGCTGCAAATCATCTCGGCCGTGGTCGAAGCGGCTTTGCCGCACGGCGTGCCTGTGACGCTGAAGATGCGCACCGGCTGGTGTGATGCCGAAAAAAATGCCTTGAGCCTGGCGCGTGCTGCCGAAAATGCCGGGGTGCAGATGGTCACCGTGCATGGCCGCACCCGCGAGCAGGGCTACAAAGGTTTTGCCGAATACGACACGGTGGCTGCCGTCAAAGCGGCGCTGAAGATTCCGGTGGTGGCCAACGGCGACATCGATTCGCCCGAAAAAGCCCGTGACGTACTGCAATTCACCGGGGCCGATGCCGTGATGATCGGCCGTGCCGCGCAAGGCAGCCCTTGGATTTTTCGCGAAACCGCCCACTTTTTGGTGACCGGTGAACACTTGGCTCCACCGCTGGTGGCTGAGGTGCGCCGTGCCCTGCTGGAGCACCTGCAAGACCATTACGGCCTGTATGGCGAATACACCGGCGTGCGCTCGGCCCGCAAACACATTGGCTGGTATGTGCGTGCGCTGCCCGGCGGTGATGCATTCCGTGAACACATGAACACCCTCGAAACCGCTGAGCAGCAGCTCGCTGCGGTGGCGCATTTTCTGGATGGCCTGGCCAGCCAGATGGACCGCCTGCCCGTGGCCCGTGCCCAGCCGCTTCTGGAGACATCCGAATGAGCGAACCCCAATCCATCGAAAACTGCATCCGGGACAACCTGGAAACCTATTTCCGCGACCTGGACGGCACCGAGCCGACCGGTCTTTATGACATGTTGGTCAAGCTGGTTGAAAAGCCCCTGCTCGACGTGGTGATGACCCAGTCGGGCCAGAACCAGTCGCGTGCCGCCGAATGGCTGGGCCTGAACCGCAACACCTTGCGCAAGAAACTGCTGGAGCACGAGCTCCTCAAATGAATCCCGGAGGCTGGGCGGTGCCCGGCCCCTGATGAATACCTGCCGGAACCGTCTACCCCGGCCCCCTGATCTGAACTTTGTAGAAGAAAGCCCCCATGAGAGCCCTGATTTCCGTCTCTGACAAAACCGGCATCGTCGAACTGGCGAAAGACCTGCACGCCCTGGGCGTGAGCCTGATCTCCACCGGCGGCACCGCCAAACTGTTGGCTGAGCAAGGCCTGCCCGTGACCGAAGTGGCCGAAGTCACCCAGTTCCCCGAAATGCTGGATGGCCGCGTCAAGACCCTGCACCCCAAAGTGCACGGTGGCCTGCTGGCGCGCCGCGACACGCCCGAGCACATGGCTGCTTTGAAAGCGCACAACATCGACACGATTGATCTGTTGATCGTCAACCTCTATCCGTTTGAAGCCACCGTGGCCAAGCCCGGTTGCACGCTGGCCGACGCGATCGAGAACATCGACATCGGCGGCCCCGCCATGGTGCGCTCTGCCGCCAAGAACTGGAAAGACGTGGGCATCGTCACCGACGCCAGCCAATACGCGGACGTGATTGCTGAACTCAAAGCCAACGGTAAATTGAGCGACAAGCTGCGCTTTGCTTTGTCCGTGGCCGCGTTTAACCGCATCAGCCAATACGACGGCGCGATCAGCAATTACTTGTCGAGCGTCAACTTTGAAGCCGAGAAACTGAGCGAAGAATACGTGCCCGAGCGCGCCCAGTTCAGCGGCCAATTCAACGAGCAATACGTCAAAGTGCAAGACCTGCGCTATGGCGAAAACAGCCACCAGCAAGCTGCTTGGTACCGCGACTTGGCGCCCGCCGCAGGCTCGCTCGCCACCGGCGTGCAGTTGCAAGGCAAAGAACTCAGCTACAACAATATTGCCGATGCAGACGCTGCATGGGAATGTGTGAAGAGCTTCGACAGCTCAGCCTGTGTCATCGTCAAACACGCCAATCCCTGCGGCGTGGCCGTGGGGGCAAACCCCCTTGAGGCCTACAGTAAGGCTTTCCAAACCGACCCCACCAGCGCGTTTGGCGGCATCATCGCCTTCAACCGTCCTGTGGACAAAGCCGCTGCCGAGGCGGTGAGTAAGCAGTTTGTCGAAGTGTTGATGGCCCCCGACTTCAGCGCTGAAGCACTGGAAGTGTTCAAGAGCAAAGTGAATGTCCGCTTGATGAAAATCGCCTTGCCCGCCAGCTACGGCGACGTGCGCAACGCGCTGGAAACCAAGCGCGTGGGCTCAGGCCTGTTGCTGCAAAGTGCCGACAACCACGAGTTGGCTTTGGCTGACCTGAAGATCGTCACTGTCAAGCAACCCACGCCAGAAGAGTTGAACGATTTGTTGTTCGCCTGGAAAGTGGCCAAGTTCGTCAAGTCCAACGCCATCGTGTTCTGCAAAAACGGCATGACCATGGGCGTGGGCGCAGGCCAGATGAGCCGCCTCGACTCCGCCCGCATCGCCAGCATCAAGGCCGAAGCCGCCAAGCTCAGCCTGCAAAACACCGTGGTCGCCAGCGACGCCTTCTTCCCCTTCCGCGACGGCCTTGATGTGGTGGTGGATGCAGGCGCTACTTGTGTTGCCCAGCCTGGTGGATCCATGCGCGACCAAGAAGTCATCGATGCCGCCAATGAGCGTGGCGTGGCGATGGTGTTCACGGGTGTGCGGCACTTCCGCCATTGATTCGCGCCTCTGATCGGACTATTTTGAACTTTGACCAACTCGGCTTGACCCCCGCGCTTTTGCGCGCAGTCGGTGACATGGGCTTGTACGCCCCCACCCCCATCCAGGCCGAGGCCATTCCGGCTGCCCTGAAATTGGCCGACGTGTGGGCCACCGCGCCCACCGGCTCGGGCAAGACCTTGGCCTTTGCGCTGCCGCTGTTGCAGCACTTGCTGGCCGCGCCGCGTCAGACCAACTTCCGTCGCCCTGTGCGCACGCTGGTGCTGGTGCCCACGCGCGAGCTGGCGGTGCAAGTGGGCGATGTGCTGGCCAATCTGGCTTACAAACTGCCGCAGTCGCTCAAAGTCTCCGTGGTGTTTGGCGGCGTCTCGGTCAATCCGCAAATGATGGCGCTGCGCGGCGGAGCCGACATCGTGGTGGCCACGCCAGGCCGCTTGCTCGATTTGATCGACCAAAACGCCGTGCGCCTGGCCGATGTGCAGCACCTGGTGCTGGACGAAGCCGACCGCTTACTGGATTTGGGCTTTGCCGATGAACTGCAACGCGTGCTGGCGCTGCTGCCTGCTCAGCGCCAGACGCTG
>JAGNVG010000167.1 GCA_017986605.1 Limnohabitans sp. | reverse complement strand
ACTTTATTGAAAATGGACATGTTCAGAACTCCTGAAAACAAAAGCGCATGAGGCTGCACTGTGGGCCCGGAAGTTGACGCTCTGAACTCGATGCCATTCCACAAAACCTTGATCTGAAAGCCTTGTGGAATGACACAGCGCGAGATCGCCCTGACAAATTCCGACTGAAAAAAAGAATAAAGCGCCTGAGCTAGTGAACTAACTCAGGCGCTTTTCATCTGGAGAGACGATTATTTACGCAGGCCAAGCTTGGCGATCAGCGCAACGTAACGGTCAGCATCACGGGACTTGAGGTAGTCCAACAGTTTGCGGCGACGGCTCACCATGCGCAGCAGACCGCGGCGACCGTGATGGTCTTTGGCGTGTGTTTTGAAGTGAGGTGTCAGCTCGTTGATACGGGCTGTCAGCAAAGCCACTTGGACTTCTGGGGACCCAGTGTCATTGGCAGCACGTGCGTTGGCCTTGACGACCTCGGCCTTGATTGAAGATGCAATCATGGTATTTCCTTGTTTTCGCCGAATTCTTGAGGAATATCAGCGGGTTAATGACTTGCGCCATCTGCCGGAAAAGCGGATGGCGTGCGCTTTGCAAATCGCAAAACAGGTGGATTATAGCCCGAAAGCGGGCACTTTGATGACTTTCAGACCCGTTGACAGTCGACCATGCCGTGCCTTTGGAGCCCCAAAAAGGTGGCGCGCATCCCGTTCAAAGGCATGGATACCCGCATTCACGACGGCTTAATTGGGGTCAGATCCCAATTAATTTTTGGCCAACCAGCCCTTGAGCCGCTCCACGCCCTGCTCCAGTCTGGCAAGGTCTTTGGAGGCGAAACACCAGCGCAACCAACCCGCCGCTTCGGGGGCAAAGGCTTCGCCGGGGGCCAACCCCAGACCGGCTTCGGCGACCAGCCGTTTCGCAGTGGCCACCGCGTCCGGATGCCCTTCGAGCTTGAAAAATGCGTACATGCCGCCTTTGGCTGGGGCCAATTGGACGCCGGGCACGGCCTGCAGCAGCGGCACCAGGGTGTCGCGGCAGGCTTTGAGGTGGGCCACCACGCGGGGTGTGATGTCGGCTGTGTTTTGCAAGGCCACCACACCCGCCTTTTGGGTGAACACCGAAGCACACGAGGTGTTGAACTCGATCAATTTGCCCATGTGGGGCGTCATGGCCGCAGGCATGACCAGCCAGCCCAGACGCCAGCCGGTCATCAAAAAGCTCTTGGAAAAGCTGTGCACCACGACCAGGCGGTCTTCGGGCTCGGCCACATCCAGAAAAGACGGGGCGCAGCCATTGGCCGTGTCGGTTTCGTAATACAGGCGCTCATACACCTCGTCGGCCAGCACCCAGGTGCCGGTGCTGCGGCAGTGCGCCAGGATCTCGGCCTGCTCGGCGCGGCTGAGTGTCCAGCCTGTGGGGTTGTTGGGCGAGTTGACGATCAACATGCGGGTGGCGGGGGTGATGGCGGCTTTGAGCGCCGCCATGTCGAGCTGCCACTGCCCACCCACCGGGCGCAGCGACACGCACTTCAAATTCGCGCCCATCACCAAGGCCTGCGCCGTCAGGTTGGGCCAGACGGGCGTGACGGCGACCACTTCGTCGCCTGCGTCGATCAGGGCTTGCGCCGCCAGCATCAAGGCGTTCACGCCGCCCGAGGTGATGGCTAGGCGCTCCACGCCAATAGGGCCGTGCAAAGCCGACATGTAGTCGGACACGGCCTGGCGCAGCTCGGGCAGGCCCAGGTTGTGCGAATAAAAGGTCTCTCCTTTTTGCATCGACTCGATGGCCGCTTGGCGGACGATGTCGGGCGTGACCTCGTCAGATTCGCCAAACCAGAAGGCCAGCACATCGGGGCGGCCCATGCCCGCGTTGGCCACTTCGCGGATGCGGGATTCTTCCAGGTCCATGACGGCCTGGCGCATGAAAGGAGCGGTGTTTTTGTTCATACGTTCATCGTAACGGCTGACCTGCCCTGCAGCTGTCCCCCTTTGCACAAGCGCTGCGCCTGCCTATGATGAATGGCACAACAACAGACAGGGAGACCGCCATGAACGCAGGGCATTTTTCGTCCATCCTCGCTTGTGCGGGATTGGGCCTTTGCTTGATGGCCATGCCGCTGGCCAGCGCTGCGGCAGACAACTTCACCGCCGTGACTGCCGCAGACAAGCCGGCCAAGGCCAAAAAGCCGAAACAAGCCAAAGCCCCCAAACCGCCCGCCAACCCCAGCACGGGCGAGAGCAAGGCTGAGCGCGACAAGCGTCTTTTGCGCGAATGCCGTGGCAAGGCCAATGCTGGAGCTTGCGAGGGGTTTGCCAGTTAAACGTCATCGCGGCGGGGGCGCCGCTCCTACAAGGGATGTGGGAGCCCCGCCCCCGGGGCGATTTCAGGCAGTCAAAGCCACCACTGAGCCAAGCCGCTGGCCCGCACGCTCGGGCGGTCAATGGCCGCTTCAAGCAATCCGGCCTCAGCCTCGATCAGGGTGAACTGCTCACGCGCCCGGGTGATGCCTGTGTAGGCCAGCTCACGGCTCAGCACTTCAGCACCGCCCGGTGGCAAGACCAGCGCGGTGTGCTCGAACTCCGAGCCCTGGCTCTTGTGCACCGTCATGACAAAAGCCGTTTCGACCTGCGCCAAGCGCATCACACTCACCGAGCGCAGCGTCTCGCCGTCAAGAAACCAGACCTTGAGCGTGCCTTCGCTGTTGGGCAACACCACCCCCACATCGCCGTTGAACACGCCCAGCTGCGCATCGTTGCGGGTGACCATGACGGGCCGCCCAGCGAACCATTCGCCCGTGACTTTGAGCAGATCTTCATCGGCCAAGGCTTTTTGCACGGCGGCGTTGAGACCTTGGGTGCCCCATTCGCCCTGATGCACAGCGCACAGGATTCGGAAACGCTCAAAAGCTTTGAGCACGCTGCGCACCCAATTGACATGGGTTTCGCCGTCTTGCCCGCTCGGAACCTGCTGCATGAGGCGCAGGTAGTCGGCGTAGGACGGCTTGGCCGAACTGCCCAGCGCCAAAGCACAGACAGCTTGTGGGCTCGCAGGTTGCAGGGCGAGCAGTGCGCTGGCTTCATGCGGGGTGCCACCTTCAGCGGGCGTTCGCGAGCGAGGACTGTCGTCCACCAAAGCCCCCGACAACACAGCACGCGCAGCATGGGTGTCACCCCGATTCACGGCCAAGGCCAATTGGCCGATGGCGCCTTTGAAGCGGCGACTTTGGCGCAGCATCACGGTTTGTTGAGCGAGCAAGGGCGCAGCGTCCGCAGACCGATACTCGGCAGGCAAGGTCTGCCCGGCCACGGTCTGCACAAACTGCGCAGTGTCCGCGCTGTAGCGGCCTGCGGCGGCGTCGCGGCACAGGTCGCCCAGCACCGCGCCCGCTTCCAC
>JAGNVG010000074.1 GCA_017986605.1 Limnohabitans sp. | reverse complement strand
CAATTGGCCGCGCTGTTGTCGCAGCAGCCACCACTTTGGTGAAACATCAGCTCGCCGTATTGGGCTTTGAGTTCATCGATCAAGGCCAGCGCTTCGGGCGTGACCACCACACGTTCAACCATGTTCATCTCCTGACATGCCAAGACAAAAAGGGGCGGATCGCTCCGCCCCTGTGAGGATGACCGATTCAATCGATCAGAAGAAGCCCAGCTTGCTCTCGCTGTAGCTGACCAAGAGGTTCTTGGTTTGCTGGTAGTGGTCGAGCATGACCTTGTGGGTTTCGCGGCCGATGCCGGACTCTTTGTAGCCACCAAACGCAGCGTGTGCGGGGTAAGCGTGGTAGCAGTTGGTCCACACACGACCGGCCTTGATGGCGCGACCCATGCGGTAAGCGACGTTGCCGTTGCGGCTCCACACGCCAGCGCCCAAACCATACAAAGTGTCGTTGGCGATTTCCAGGGCTTCGGCTTCGTCCTTGAAGGTGGTCACGGCCAGCACGGGGCCAAAGATCTCTTCTTGGAAGATGCGCATTTTGTTGTGGCCTTTGAACAAGGTGGGCTGCACGTAGTAGCCGCCTTCGAGGTCGCCACCCAAGTGGGCTTGTTCGCCACCGGCCAAGACTTCAGCGCCTTCTTGCTTGCCCAAGTCCAGGTAAGACAAGATTTTGGTCAGCTGCTCTTTGGAGGCTTGTGCGCCCATCATGCTGTCGGTGTCGAGTGGGTTTTGGTGCTTGATGGCGGCCACGCGCTTCAAGACACGCTCCATGAACTTGTCGTAGATGCTTTCTTGGATCAAGGCACGCGATGGGCAGGTGCAGACCTCACCTTGGTTGAACGCGAACAGCACCAAACCTTCGATGGCTTTGTCGAGGAAACCATCGTCTTTGTCCATGATGTCGGCAAAGAAAATGTTGGGCGACTTGCCGCCGAGTTCCAGCGTGGCGGGGATCAGGTTGTTGGCAGCGGCTTGGGCGATCACACGGCCTGTGGAGGTCGAACCTGTGAAAGCGATCTTGGCGATGCGCTTGCTGGTGGCCAGTGGCATGCCGGCTTCACGGCCAAAACCGTTGACGATGTTGAGCACACCAGGAGGCAACAAGTCGGCGATCAACTCAGCCATGATCATGATGGAGATGGGGGTGGACTCGGCGGGCTTGAGCACCACGCAGTTGCCCGCACCAATGGCGGGGGCCAGTTTCCAAGCCGCCATCAAGATGGGGAAGTTCCAAGGAATGATCTGACCGACCACGCCCAGGGGTTCCTGGAAGTGATAAGCCACGGTGTTCTCGTCGATGTTGGACAGTGCGCCTTCTTGCGCACGCAGGCAACCGGCGAAGTAACGGAAGTGGTCCACCGTCAGTGGAATGTCGGCGTTGAGCGTTTCGCGAATCGCTTTGCCGTTGTCCACGGTTTCGGCGTAAGCCAACATTTCCAAATTGGCTTCAATGCGGTCGGCAATTTTCAGCAGGATGTTGGCGCGTGTCGCGGCATCGGTCTTGCCCCAGGCGTCAGCGGCTTTGTGGGCGGCGTCCAGTGCCAGCTCGATGTCGGCGGCGTCTGAGCGCGCAGCCTGTGTGTAGACCTTGCCACTGATGGGCGTGATCACATCGAAGTATTGGCCTTTGACCGGGGCAACGAACTTGCCGCCGATAAAGTTGTCGTAACGGGCTTTGTATTGGACTTTTGCGCCTGCGGCGCCGGGTGCTGCGTAGATCATGTGTGTCTCCAGTTTCAGATGTTTGATTCAGACTTGGTGCAGCACTCAGGGTGTTGCACACTCCTGCTTCTTTGCAAGTGCAATGCCAACACGGCGCACATCAGGGTATTCACCGAGGCCCAGACTGAAATTGAGCTGACACAGGTCAAACAGCGCCCCATTGCACAGGCAAAGTGCGCTAAACAATGTCCACTGTCCGCTTGCTGTCAGCGACACCTGTCACGAATTGAGACACTTGATCACGGTCTTTGCTGCGAGTCCTTGCGTTGTAGGTACTGGCCCCTAGACTGAGGACATAAAAAATGAGGCCACACGCCTACGGAGACAAGCCATGCGCACCCACGCCATATTGCCCACCCCCCAACTCAGGCAGGCCAGACTACAACTGGTCGAGCATGGCATTACCCCGACAGCGCAAATCGATGCCTTGGTGAGCCGATCGTGGCATCGCAGCTTGGCGGCAGGCCTTTCACCCATCGGGCGTCTGGACTGCTTGGACAACCTGGCAGGCAGCAGCCTGCAACGTGCACGGACCCTCAACCACGACCTGATCAGCCATTCAGAGCCGGTCATGGAATACTTGTTCGAACAAGTGCGGCAGAGCCACAGCATGGTGATCCTGGCCGATGCCCAAGGGGTGTTGATGCACACACTGGGTGACCTGGATTTCTTGAACAAAGCAGATCGTGTGGCCCTGCGTTGCGGCGCATCGTGGGCAGAAAATCAACGCGGCACCAACGCGATCGGGACAGCCTTGGCAGAAGCCAATGAGGTGGAAATCAACGGCGCTGAACACTATCTCGACCGCAATGGCTTTCTGACGTGTGCGGCCGCACCCATCCTGTCGGCTCAAGGCAAGCTCATGGGTATTCTGGATATTTCGGGCGATCATCGCAGTCGACATCCTCACACCTTGGGTTTGGTCTCGACCGCTGCACGCATGATCGAAAACAGCCTGGTCCTGTCTTCTTGTCGTCAGCAAATACTGGTTCAACTCCATGCCAAGGCGGAAGGCATTGGCACCGTTGCACAAGGCGTGCTGGCTTTCTCCGAAGATGGCTGGCTGGTGGGGGCCAACCGCAAAGCGCTCGATTTACTGGGTCTACGCCATGCCGACATGCACACCGTCAGCTGGCCTCAGTTGTTTGAAGAAGCCTTCGAGCGATTGCTGAGCGCACAACAGCGCAACAAAGGCCGCCCCAGCCAACTGCACACCGTGCAAGGCGGCATTTTGTATGCGCAACTGCACAGTCAAAGCCAGGCCCAACAAAGTGTCACCATCACACTTGCCCCGACTCGCGATGCACTGAGCCAACTGAACAGCGGCGACCCTCTGTGGCAGCAGGCGGCCGACAAAGCTCGCAGGGTCATGGATAAAAACATCCCTTTGCTCATCACGGGTGAGTCAGGTGTCGGCAAAGAGCTTTTTGCCCAAGCTGTTCACCAATGCTCTGCCCGCAAAGACAAACCTTTCATCGCCGTCAATTGCGCAGCCGTGCCTGAGCACCTGATCGAAGCCGAGCTTTTCGGCTATGTGGGAGGCGCATTCACAGGCGCAGCCAAAAACGGCATGCCCGGCAAACTGCGCGAAGCCCACGGCGGCACCCTGTTTCTGGATGAAATTGGTGACATGCCACTGAGCTTGCAAACGCGCTTGCTGAGAGTGCTGCAAGAACGCACTGTCACGCCTTTGGGCAGCAGTGCCGCCATTGCCGTGGACTTTGCGCTAATGGGTGCGACCCACCAAAATTTGCGTCAAGCCATCGATCAGGGACGCTTCCGTAGTGACTTGTACTATCGCATCAACGGTCTGAGTTTGCACCTGCCCGCCCTGCGTGAACGCACCGACCTGCAAACACTAACGCAAAAGATCCTGCAAAAATTCGCCCCTGATGCTGATTTGAGCCTGCATCCTGAAGTGAGCACGGCCATGGGAGCATTCGACTGGCCTGGCAATTTGCGGCAACTTAGCCATGTTTTGCGTACCGCTGTAGCTTTGTTGGACCCGCATGAAACACAAATCAACTGGGTCCATTTGCCTGACGATTTGGCCGAGGATTTACAGCGCTGCGCCCAAACCCTGACACCGAAAGCACCTGCCCAAAACCTGCATGCACTGTCGCTCAAAGCGATCGAGCACGCCCTTGAAAATGCAAGGGGCAATGTCTCAGCTGCGGCCAGGCAGCTGGGGATCAGCCGCCAAACGCTGTACCGCAAGCTCCAATGAATTCGGTCATCTGCGCGACCGATCCTTTTATGCACTTTCTTTAAACTGGCCTGCGAACTATTTGGAGACCCCCATGCTCACACTCTGCGGCTTCGCAGCCAGTAATTACCACAACAAAGTCAAATTCGCCTTGCTCGAAAAGGGCGTGCCATTTGAAGAAGAACTGGCCTGGGTCGGTGCCACCGACGCTTCGGCCAGCCCCTTGGGCAAAGTGCCTTACCTGAAGACACCCGATGGCGCGATGTGCGAATCGGCCGTGATGCTCGAATACATCGAGCAAAAGTACCCGCAAAACCCCCTGATCCCTGCCGATCCATTTGCCGCCGCCAAGGTGCGTGAGCTGGCTCTGTTTCTGGACCTGCACTTGGAACTGGTTGCACGCAACCTCTACCCCGAAGCCTTTTTTGGCGGCAAGGTGAGCGATTCGGTCAAAGAAAAAGTCGGTGCGCAGCTTGAGAAAAACGTCGCGGCTTTTGCCAAGCTCGCCAAGTTCGCCCCCTTTGTGGCGGGCGACAACCTAACCCTGGCCGATTGCGCCGCCGTCACGCATTTGCCTCTGGTCTCGGGCGCCACCAAGCTGGTTTACGGGAAGGACTTCCTCACCGATCTGCCGGTCCGTGACTACCTCAAAATGATGGGCGAGCGCCCGCACATGCAAAAAGTCAACGCCGACCGCAAAGCCAATATGGATTTGATGATGTCGCGCATGAAAGCCAAGAGCTGAGTCTGTGCGCTTGAGCACCTGATGCAGATCAACCCCGGCCCGTGGCTCATGTCACGCGGCAGCGGGGGTTGACCCACATCAATACCGCGCCACAAGAGGCGCCTAGGATGAAGCCATGACTTCATCCCACACCTCCTCCCTGTCCGTCCAACGCGAGCGCCTTTTGCATGAGCGCACGCAACTGCTGCAGCGCATCGCCCAAGAGCGTGGCGGTCTGGTCTCGCGCGCGGACATGGCGGCAGAGCACGATGTGCGGAGTTTTGACGACCGGGCCCAGGCCATTTCCGAGCGCAATGACGAGTTCGCGATGAACGAACACGAAACGGCTGAGCTGGGAGACATCGAAGCCGCACTGGAACGCATAGATGCAGGCGCCTATGGCCAGTGCACCGACTGCGGTGTGAGCATTCCGCCTGCACGCCTGAACGCCTACCCCACAGCCAAACGCTGCATCGATTGCCAGACCGTGGCTGAACAACGCCGCTGATTTTTTAACCAAGGATTTTGATGAGCACTTTTCACGCTGTGGTCTGGATGGACCACCAAGAAGCCCATGTCGTCATGTTCGACCGTGAGCATGTTGAAGCCCAACGCATCAAAACACGCAGCCACCACAAACACCAAGGCAAAGCGGGTGACACTGCAGCCTTTTATGCGGATGCGGCCAAAGCGCTGGCGGGTGCACATGAAGTGCTGCTGACCGGCCCGGGTTTGGCCCGCCACGAGTTCCGAGATTGGTGCAACAGCCATCAAAAAAGCATTGCGGCAGCTGTTGTCGACAGCATCGCCAGCGATCACCCGTCGGATGCCCAGTTGGTCGCCATGGCCAAGCAGTACTTCAAGCGATTTGACGCCATGGGCGCAGACCCCTCACAAATCTGAACCCGACCTGCATGCAAACTTTTGAGGGCTGGGGGTTCGGGTTCCTCCCGCTACGCCAGCAGCGCACTGGCTGATATGCTTTCGGGCATGCACAGCCTTTTCCATTTTGCTTTTCACGTCACTGACTTGGACGAAGCCCGCCGCTTTTATGGCGGGACTCTCGGCTGCCAAGAGGGGCGATCCACCGACACTTGGGTGGACTTTGATTTTTTCTCTCACCAAATTTCCCTGCATCTGGGCGAGCCGTTCAAAACGACCCTCACGGGCCGCGTCGGTGACCACATGGTGCCCATGCCGCACTTCGGTCTGATTTTGCAAAAGAACGATTGGCAAGCCCTCGCAGAGCGTTTGCAAGCGGTGAACTTCAGTTTCGTGATCGAACCCCATTTGCGCTTTGCTGGCCAACCCGGGGAGCAGTGGACGATGTTCTTCATGGACCCGTTTGGCAATCCGATCGAGGTCAAAGGCTTTGCCGACCTGAACACGGTTTACGCGAGCTGATCGGTCATGGAACACACTTTTGCTTCTGCCACCATCTTGCTGCTGTTGATCACCGATCCGCTGGGCAACATCCCCATCTTTGTCAACACCTTGCGGGCCGTGCCCCCTGAGCGGCGCGCCCGCGTCATCGTGCGTGAAGTGCTGATTGCCTTTGGCCTGCTGCTGTCGTTCATGTTTGTCGGGCAATCGTTCTTGAAGGCCATGAGCCTGTCGGATGTGTCTTTGCAAATTGGCGGGGCCGTGGTGCTGTTCCTGATTGCGTTGCGGATGATCTTTCCGCCCCCTCCGCAGGACTCTCCAGTGCCTGTGGCCGAACCCTTGATCGTGCCTTTGGCCATCCCCGCTTTGGCTGGCCCTTCCGCCATGGCCACCGTGCTGTTGCTGGTCAGTCAGGCACCCGAGCGTCGACTGGAGTGGGTGGCCGCCCTGAGTGTGACCATGGTCGTCTGCGCTGTGGTGCTGTTGCTGGCGGAGCGCTTGCAACGGGTGGTGGGCTTGCGCGTGGTCTCGGCATTCGAGCGTTTGATGGGGCTGATCCTCGTCTCGATTTCCGTCGAAATGCTGATACGAGGCCTGAAAAAGCTGGCACAAAGCTGGCCCCACTGAGCCGCAGGAGTTGGCAACTCAACCTGGCACTCAAAGCCCGCTTGACAGGCCGCCACACTTGAGAATGCGCCACTGCAGCGCATCGGCTCAGTGTCAGTTCAGACGACGACTTTCCAGTGGCACATCCTTTTTGGATCGGGGTGTGCCAATGGGTCTGCCCGATTGACCTTTTTGGGTCGCCGCTATGTCCTCCTCGCTGGGGTACTGCCCCAGCAACCAGTAGTCAAAGACGCGCCGGGCAATGGGCGCGGCAGAGGCAGCGCCAAAGCCAGCGTTTTCGACCACCACAGCCAGCGCAATTTTGGGGGCATCCACCGGTGCATAGGCCATGTACAAAGCATGGTCACGTTGGTACTCGGCCAGTTTGGCGGCGTTGTATTTGTCTTTTTGGCCAATGGTGACGGCTTGTGCTGTGCCGGTTTTTCCTGCACTTTGGTAGCCCGCCCCGGCAAACACTTGTGCCGATGTCCCCGAGGTCACCACACCGACCAGCCCGTTGCGTACCACCGCAATGTGCTCAGGCGCATAACGCAAATCAAGCGGCTCGGTCGTGGTGGTGGCCTCCTGGGAATGGGTCAAGGCGTCTTGTGTGGCACGCACCACGCGAGGGGCGAATTGGCGTCCGCCGCTGGCAATGGTGGCGGTGGCCGAGGCCAGCTGCACCATGGTGAAAGCGTTGTAGCCTTGGCCGATGCCCAGTGAAATGGTTTCGCCACCGAACCATTTTTTCTGTTCGGGTTTTTTGTAATAGTTGCGCTTCCATTCGGTACTGGGCAACACGCCACGCACTTCGCCTGGCAAATCAATGCCGGTGATCTGGCCAAAGCCCAAGGGCTTCATGAAATCATGGATTGCGTCGACGCCCATCTCATTGGCCAGCGAGTAGTAATAGACGTTGCTGGACAGCGTGATCGAACGAACCATGTCCACCGGGCCCAAGCCGGAGTCACCATGGCTGCGAAAGGTGTGCCCCCCGTACGACCAGGAACCCGCATCGTTGATGATGGTGCTGGCACTGCGTTTGCCTGTGGTCAATGCGGCCAGGGCCATGAATGGTTTGTAGGTCGAGCCTGGTGGATAGGTGCCGCGCAAGGCGCGGTTGAGCAAGGGTTTGTCGGGCGACTCGTTGAGCGACTGCCAACTTTCGACATCAATGCCCTCGACAAACAAATTGGGGTCGAACGTGGGCTTGCTGACAAATGCCAAGACCTCACCCGTTTCGGGGTCCATGGCCACCAACGCGCCGCGGCGGTTGCCAAACAAATCTTCGATCATTTTCTGAAGGTGGATGTCGATGGACAGCACCACGTTCTGACCCGGCGTGGCCAAATGACTGGACAGACTGCGGGTGGCACGACCTCCGGCCGAAGTTTCAACCCGGTTCACGCCCGTGATGCCATGCAACTCCCGCTCGTAGCGTTGCTCGACACCGAGCTTGCCGATGTATTCCGTGCCCCGGTAATTGCCGACATCGTCGTCGTCTTCAATGCGTTCTTTTTCACGTGCATTGATCCTGCCGATGTAACCCACGACGTGGCTGGCCAACTCGCCGTAGGGGTACTGCCTGAACAAGCGGGCCTTGATTTCAACGCCCGGAAACCGATAGCGCTGCGCACTGAAACGCGCCACTTCTTCATCGTTCAAGCGTGTGCGTATCGGCAAGGAATCAAAACTGCGCGACTCTTCTCGCAAGCGTTTGAAACGGCGGCGATCCTTGCCTTGAATCTCCACCAACTCGGACAAGGCATCGATCGTGCCCTCCAGGTCGGTCACTTTGGAAGGCGTGATCTCGAGCGTGTAGGCCGAATAATTGCTGGCCAACTCAATGCCATTGCGGTCCAAAATGGTGCCGCGTGGCGGGACGGTGGGGATCACGGCTGTGCGGTTGTTTTCAGCCTGCTCCAGCAGGTCTTCATGGCGCACGATCTGCAAATACGACAAGCGGGCAGCCACCAGCAAAAAACAAACCAGCACGAGCATTTGAACGACAAACACACGCGCGCGAAAGCGGTTGAGTTCAGCCTGGTGATCTCGCAATTCGGCAAGTGAAGGCAGCCAAAGCGACATGATCAAAGGGGCCGAATGTTGTCAGGGTCAACCGCTCGCCGTTGAGGTGCGAGCAACAAAGCGCCGATCATGGGCCAAAGAGCCGCCTGCATCAAAGGGGCAAAAAGCTGGCTCCAATGCGGCCATGCATCCTGCACGATCAAACGGGTCGCCCATTCCAGCAAAGACGCCAGCACGAAAAGCGGCGCAATTTGCAGCGCTTGCTCGCGCAGTGGAAACCAAAGCAAACGCCGCTGAACGGCGATCGCCATGCTGCTCAGCACCACATATGACAAGGCGTTTTGCCCCAGCAAGGCCGACTCGTGCACATCCAACGCCAAACCCAGCACAAAGGCCAGGACCAAACCCACACGCCGTGGTTGGTAGACATTCCAGAACACCACCACAATGGCCAGGATATCGGGCAACCAGCGCCATCCCGTCAAACCCAAGAGCATGTTCATCAGCAAGCCCATCACCACCGTCAACGCAATGAAGCGCGGATTGGCAGGCATCAGCAGCGGTCGCCCTGCGGGCATGATCATGGCTTGACTCCTGAAGTGGCGGGTACAGCAGAAGATACAGCCGATGAACGGCCTTTGCCACCGCGTTTGGGCTCGGGATGCGCCACCGGCGCTGGTGGCCAGTCCTTGACAGGCATCAGCACCAGCAAATGCCGCCCGCGGGCTTTGGCCGCAGGAGTGGCATGCACCCGCGCAAAGGACGAATCCACACGGCGATCAATCTGGCTCACGGTGGCCACATGCAGGCCGGGCGGATACACGCCGTCAATGCCGCTGGTCGTGAGCAAGTCCCCTTGTTTGACATCGGTGCTGGAGGGTACAAATTTCAACTCCAGTGCCCCACCTGGCACGGACGGATCACCCATCGCCACATGACGACTGCCCGTACGGGTATTCATCACGGGAATGCTTTGGCTGCGGTCCGTCAGCAGCGTGACTTCACTGACCAAAGGGTAGACCCGTGTCACTTGCCCGACCACACCCCCCGTATCAATCACTGCGGCACCTTGCACGATGCCCCCTATCTGACCCCGGTCCACCACAATGCGGTCGGTATAAGGGTCGGCGGAGTCGTAGAGCACCTCCACCGCTTGGGAAGGACCTGCCATTTGCGCACGCAAATCCAGCAACTGGCGCAGCTGGGCGTTTTCTTGTGTCAACTGCTCCACCTGCTGCAAACGCTGGGCTTGCGCGATGGTGCGAGTCTGGAAGTTCTGGGCCGCATCTTGGGCTTCTTCGAGATTGCCGAAATATTGCCCCAAGCCGCTGACCGCCCGTGCGGGCTGCAACGACAACCACTGCAAAGGCGCCAGCACGGTGGCAATACCCGAACGCAGCGGCTGTGAAATCTTGAATCGGTGGTCCGAGGCCATCAACAAAATCGACAGCAGCGACATGAGCACCAATTTGGTGGTCGCAGACAAGCCCTGCCGAAAAATCGGCGGGGCACTGCGTTCGAGGGTATCCAGAGCCATAAAAAAGGTGCGCCGGATTCAGGTTAAGTCAAGCTTGGACCCTGGCCGTGGGCAAGCAGCCAGGTACATCGCTTATTCGCTGGTGAAAATGCTGCCCAACTGGTCCATGCGCTCCAGCGCCATACCGCAACCACGGGCCACGCAGGTCAGCGGGTCTTCAGCCACCAGCACCGGCAACCCGGTTTCTTCGGCCAGCAAACGGTCCAAGTCACGCAGCAAAGCGCCACCACCGGTGAGCATCATGCCGCGCTCAGCGATATCCGCACCCAACTCTGGCGGGGTTTGCTCCAAGGCGCTCTTGACTGCAGAGACGATCTGGTTGAGCGGATCGGTCAGCGCTTCGAGGATCTCATTGGAGCTGATGGTGAAGCTGCGTGGCACGCCTTCAGACAGGTTGCGACCTTTGACTTCCATTTCCTTGACTTCGCTGCCGGGGAAGGCCGAACCGATGTTCTTCTTGATGGCTTCTGCGGTGGGCTCCCCGATCAACATGCCGTAGTTGCGGCGGATGTAGCTGATGATGGCCTCGTCGAACTTGTCACCGCCCACGCGCACACTGCCCTTGTAGACCATGCCGCCCAAGGAAATGACACCGACTTCGGTCGTGCCACCACCGATGTCCACCACCATGGAGCCCGAAGCCGCCGATACCGGCAACCCTGCGCCAATCGCTGCGGCCATGGGTTCTTCGATCAAATACACCTCGGAGGCACCAGCGCCCAGAGCCGATTCACGGATGGCACGGCGCTCAACTTGGGTGGAGCCACAAGGCACGCAAATGATGATGCGGGGGCTGGGGCGGAAGGTGCTGCGGGGGTGCACCATGCGGATGAACTGCTTGAGCATCTGCTCGGTCACGGTGAAGTCGGCGATCACGCCGTCTTTCATGGGGCGAATGGCTTCGATGTTGCCAGGCACCTTGCCCAGCATGGCCTTGGCTTCGTGGCCAACGGCTTGCAAGGTTTTCTTGCCTTGGGGGCCGCCTTCATGGCGAATGGCGACCACTGAGGGCTCGTCGAGCACAATGCCCTTGTCGCGCACAAAAATCAGGGTGTTGGCGGTGCCCAAGTCAATGGCCAGGTCACTGGAAAAATAACGGCGAAATGAAGAAAACATTCGGGAGTCCTTTGACGCTCAAACCCAAGGCCCGAAAGGGGCAAATGGAGCGTGGCGCGGCTGTCAAATTGGGTGTGTCGTGAGGGCTGGCTCAGAGGCAATGCTGTGAGCTGCGCCAAACACAGGATAATACCCGATCCCCCGGCAAAACAGGTGCTTCCAAGCCCTGTTTGGCTTGGAAAACTCTGTCATTTACAACTCTTTTCAAACCATGTCCCTGACCCCGCAGGATATTGCCCGAATCGCGAACCTCGCACGGCTGGAATTGCAGCCCGACGAAAGTGAGCGCATGCTGACTCAGATCAATGGCTTTTTTGGCATCGTCGAAGCCATGCAGGCGGTAGACACCACCGGCATCGAGCCCATGGCCCACCCTGTGGCCGCCATCCAGGACATCACGCTGCGCCTGCGCCCCGACGTGGCCAGCGAACCCAACCAACGCGACCTGAACCAGCGCAGTGCTCCCGCCGTCGAGCGTGGCCTGTTTTTGGTGCCCAAGGTGATCGAGTGAGCCGCACGATGACTTCATTGCATGACATGACCGTGGCCGAACTGGCCCAAGCCTTGAAATCCAAACAAGTGAGCGCCGTCGAAGTGGCGACCGGTTTTCTGGCCCGCACAGGCGGCAACCCGCACAACGCCTTTCTCGACATCGACAGCGAAGTGACGCTGGCCCAGGCGCAAGCCAGCGACGCCCGCTTGGCCGCTGGCACTGCCGGTCTGCTCGAAGGCGTGCCCGTGGC
>JAGNVG010000166.1 GCA_017986605.1 Limnohabitans sp. | reverse complement strand
CATTGGGCAACTGCAAGAGCACAAACATGTCGCTCATGTTGGCCACCGCGGTCTCGCTCTGGCCCACGCCCACGGTCTCGACGATCACCACGTCGTAACCAGCGGCCTCGCACACCAGCATGGCTTCGCGGGTTTTCTCAGCCACACCGCCCAGCGTTCCGCTGCTGGGGCTGGGGCGGATGTAAGCCTGCGGATGCACGCTCAAATGCTCCATGCGGGTCTTGTCGCCCAAGATGGACCCGCCCGACACGGTGCTGGAAGGATCAACCGCCAGCACCGCCACGCGGTGGCCCTGACCGATCAAGTACAGGCCCAACGCCTCGATGAACGTGGATTTGCCCACACCCGGCACACCGCTGATGCCCAAGCGAAACGATTGGCCCGTGTGCGGCAACATGGCCGTGAGCAGTTCGTCGGCCAAAGCGCGGTGGTCCGTGCGTGTGGATTCGAGCAGCGTGATGGCCTTGGCCATGGCGCGGCGCTGCACGGGCGCATTGCCGTGCAGCAAACCTTGCAACAACTGATCAGGCGTCACGCTGGCGTCCTGCTGCGACCGGTCAGGCCACGGCCTTCTTGATCTGTTCCAGCACGTCCTTGGCGCTGGCCGGGATGGGGGTGCCGGGGCCATAGATGCCTTTGACGCCAGCGTCGTACAGCATCTCGTAGTCTTGACGTGGGATCACGCCGCCCACGAACACGATGATGTCGTCCGCACCCTGCTTCTTGAGCTCGGCGATGATGGCGGGCACCAGGGTCTTGTGACCGGCGGCCAGCGTGGACACGCCCACGGCGTGCACGTCGTTTTCAATCGCCTGACGGGCGCACTCTTCGGGCGTCTGGAACAGCGGGCCCATGTCCACGTCAAAGCCCAAATCAGCGTAGGCAGTGGCCACCACTTTGGCGCCCCGGTCATGGCCGTCTTGACCCAACTTGGCGATCATCACGCGGGGGCGACGGCCGTGCTGGTCAGCAAAACCAGCGATTTCTTTTTGCAGTTGTTCCCAGCCTTCGGCCGAGTCGTAAGCGGCGGCGTACACACCGGTCACTTTTTGCGTATCAGCGCGGTGGCGGCCAAAGGCCTTTTCCAGCGCGTCGGAAACTTCACCCACGGTGGCGCGCAGGCGCATGGCTTGGATCGTCAGTTCCAGCAGGTTGCCCTGGCCGGATTCGGCCGATGCGGTCAACGCGTCCAATGCGGCTTGCACCTTGGCGCTGTCACGGCTGGCGCGGATGGCTTTGAGGCGTTCGATTTGGCCGTCACGCACTTTGACGTTGTCGATCGACAGGGTGTCCACCAAGTCTTCTTTGGCCAGTTTGTACTTGTTGACGCCAACGATGACGTCTTTGCCCGAATCGATGCGGGCTTGCTTTTCAGCGGCGGCGGCTTCGATCTTGAGCTTGGCCCAGCCGCTGTCCACGGCCTTGGTCATGCCGCCCATGACTTCGACTTCTTCAATGATGGCCCAGGCCTTGTCGGCCATTTCTTGAGTCAAGCTCTCCATCATGTAAGAACCGGCCCAAGGGTCGATCACGTTGGTGATGTGGGTTTCTTCCTGGATGATCAGCTGGGTGTTGCGGGCGATGCGCGAGCTGAATTCGGTGGGCAACGCAATGGCTTCATCCAGCGAGTTGGTGTGCAGCGACTGGGTGCCGCCAAACACGGCCGCCATGGCTTCGATGGTGGTGCGCACCACGTTGTTGTAGGGGTCTTGCTCAGTGAGCGACCAGCCAGACGTTTGACTGTGCGTGCGCAGCATGAGGCTCTTGGGATTTTTGGCGTCAAAGCCCTTCATGATGCGGCACCACAGCAGGCGAGCGGCACGCATCTTGGCGATTTCCAAATAGAAGTTCATGCCCACCGCCCAGAAGAAGGACAGGCGGCCGGCAAAATCGTCCACATCCATGCCCTTGGCGATGGCGGTCTTCACGTATTCCTTGCCGTCGGCCAAGGTGAAGGCCATCTCGAGTGCCTGGTTGGCACCGGCTTCTTGCATGTGGTAGCCCGAGATCGAGATCGAGTTGAACTTCGGCATGTTCTTGGCCGTGTACTCGATGATGTCGCCGATGATCTTCATCGACGGCTCGGGCGGGTAGATGTAGGTGTTGCGCACCATGAACTCTTTCAGAATGTCGTTCTGAATCGTTCCGGACAATTTGTCTTGGCTCACGCCCTGCTCTTCGGCAGCGATCACGTAACCTGCCAGCACGGGCAACACCGCGCCGTTCATGGTCATCGAGACGCTGACTTTGTCGAGCGGGATCTCGTTGAACAGGATCTTCATGTCCTCGACCGAGTCAATCGCGACCCCGGCCTTGCCCACATCACCTTCCACACGGGGGTGGTCAGAGTCGTAACCTCGGTGCGTGGCCAAGTCAAAAGCCACCGACACGCCCTGCCCGCCTGCGGCCAGCGCCTTGCGGTAAAACGCGTTGGACTCTTCGGCGGTGGAGAAACCGGCGTATTGGCGAATCGTCCAGGGGCGCACGGCGTACATGGTGGCTTGTGGTCCGCGCAAGAAGGGCTCAAAGCCCGGCAGCGTGTTGGCGTAAGGCAGATTGGCCGTGTCTTCGGCGGTATAGAGGGGCTTGACGATGATGCCGTCGGGCGTCTTCCAGTTGAGGGCCGACACATCACCACCCGGGGCGGATTTGGTCGCTGCTTTTTGCCAGGCTTCCAGGTTGGAAGCATTGAATTCAAAGGATTTGGACGACATGGCTCTGTGCTTTCGGGACAAAAATGGCTGAAGCGGATTTTGGCAGCAGGAGACTGCAGACGGGCTTACAACCACCGTGATTCATAATTATTGATGCAAAATATTTTAACCGGCTTACAATTCAGCATCTGAAACGTCCGGACACAAGTCCTCTGACACGCCCCTCGATACACCCATGTCCGCCCTGTCACTCGCCCCCCGTGCCCTGTACGAAGAAGTTGCCGAACTGTTGCGGCAGCGGATTTTTGCGCGCGAACTGGAGCCAGGCAGCTGGATCGACGAGCTGCGCATTGCCGAGGCACTGGGCATCAGCCGCACCCCTTTGCGTGAAGCCCTGAAAGTGCTGGCCGCAGAAGGTCTGGTGACCATGAAGGTACGCCGAGGCGCTTATGTCACCGAGGTCAGCGAGAAAGACCTGCGCGATGTCTACCATCTGTTGGCCCTGCTGGAATCTGACGCTGCCCGCGTGGTAGCGCAAAACGCCAGCACCGAGCAGATGGCGCAGATCAACGCCTTGCACCAGGATCTGGAAAAAGCGACCCACGACCGGGACCGTTTTTTCGAGATCAACGAAGCCTTTCACAGGCTGCTGTTGGAATTGGCCGATAACCGCTGGCGCGACCAAATGGTGGCCGACCTGCGCAAGGTGATGAAGCTCAACCGGCACAGCTCGCTGTTCAAGGAAGG
>JAGNVG010000073.1 GCA_017986605.1 Limnohabitans sp. | reverse complement strand
CCACCGTGCATGTGTACCTGACCTACCCCTTTGTGCTCAGCTGGAGCCTGCTCGAAGCCATGAGCGCAGGCTGCGCCATCGTGGCCAGCAACACCGCCCCGGTGCGCGAAGCGATTCGCCACGGCGAAACCGGGCAACTGGTGGACTTCTTTGATCCTGCGGCGCTGGCGCAGCAGGTGATTACGCTGTGCGGTGACCCGGCTGAACGGGCCAGACTGGGGGCGCAGGCACGGGCGTTTGCGGTGGAGCACTACGATCTGGAGACTCGGTGTTTGCCTGGGCAGGTGAAATGGGTCGAGGAATTAGCAAGGAATTAACACCTCTCAAAATTTTGTCGACATCGTTGACAAAATTAAGTCCATATCCAGTTGCTGCCGAAGTAAAAAATCTTTCGCTTTAGCTCCTGAACCGCTTCCTCGTCAACGCCAGCGCAATCCAGAACGACACCACCGCAAACCCCGCCAGCACCAACACATGACGCAGCGGTTGGTCAGGCCAGTGGTCCATGAAGAGAGGCCGCACCAAGTCCACCGCCACCGACAGCGGCAACCAATCGGCGATCACGCGCACAAAGGACGGCAGTTGCTCACGCGGGAAAAAGATGCCCGAGAGGAACATCATGGGCGTGAGGAACAGGGTGAAGTAATAGGTGAAGAAGTCGTAGCCCTTGGCCAGCGCGTTGAAGATGAGCGCCATGCAGCTGAAGGTGATGCCCACGCCCAGCAGCACGGGCCAAGCCACCAAGAGCTTCCAGCTGTGGCTGATGCCCAAGGCCATCATCACACCCAAAATGGCCGTGACGGTGAACAGTGCTTTGAACGCCGCCCACAGCATTTCGGCCAGCACCACGTCATCGAGGCGCACCGGGGCGTTCATGATGCCGTCCCAGGTTTTTTGCACATGCATGCGCGAGAACGCCGAGTACAGCGCCTCAAACGTCGCCGCGTTCATGGCGCTCATGCAAATGCTGCCGCTGGCCAGATACAGGATGTAGGGCACTTTTTCGCCGCCCATCTCGATTTGGCCCACCAAAGCACCCAGACCGTAACCAAAGGCCACCAGCCACATGAGCGGCTCGGCGATGTTGCCCACCAGGCTGGGGATGGCGAGCTTTTTCCAGACCAGCCAGTTGCGCAAAAACACGGGCCACCAGCGCATGGACAGACGGGGCGCGGCCCAGATATTGTTTTGAATTTGACTCATGATTCAGCCCCTCTCAACCTTCTTCACGGATCTGGCGTCCGGTCAATTTCAAAAACAGGTCTTCCAGATTGGAAGGTCGGTGCAGGGTGCGCAGCGCGGGCCAGGCTTGCAAGGCGGCCAGCAGTGAGCGGCTGTCTTGGGTATAGAAGAAAACCGTTTCACCACTGACCTCAACCCGACCTGCCAGCGCTTTCAGGCTGGCTTCTTGCGCCAGTGCCACCGCGCCTTGTCCAAACACCTCGACCACTTCGGGCTCGAGGTGCTCGGCGATCAAATCACGCGGTTTGCCTTCGGCGATCTTGCGGCCTTGGTCCAACACCAAGAGGCGACTGCACAAACGCTCGGCTTCGTCCATGAAGTGGGTGGTGAGCAAGATGGATTTGCCTTCTTGCAGCAGCACCTGCAGGCGCTCCCACATGAGGTGCCGCGCTTGCGGGTCCAGGCCCGTGGTGGGTTCGTCCAGCATGAGCAGTTGCGGGTGGTTGATGAGGGCGCGGGCCAGGCTCAGGCGGCGCTTCATGCCGCCCGACAATTCACCAGGTTTGGCTTTGGCTTTGTGGCTCAGCGCACCAAACTCCAGCAGTTGGGGAATGCGCTCGCGGATCACCGCGTCGGGCAAGCCAAAGTAGCGGCCAAAGACCAGCAGGTTTTCTTCGGCGGTGAAGTCCGGGTCCAGTGTGTCCATCTGCGCGACCACGCCCAGTTGGGCTTTGATGCTCAGCGCATCGCGGGGCATTTGTTGGTCACCAAAGTAGGTGATGCTGCCGCTGTCAGGCTCAGACAAGCCGAGACACATGCGCAGCGTGGTGGTTTTGCCTGCGCCATTGGGGCCGATCACGCCCAGGCATTCGCCAGGCTCGATGTGGAAAGACAGGTCATTGACCACCGTGGCATCGCCATAGCGTTTGACCAGGTGATTGACTGAAAGCAAAGGGGTGTTCATGCGCACATTGTGCCTGCGGCCACGCCCCGAACCTCGTCACCAGAGCGCCAAAAAGCTGGCCCTGCGATGGCCCGATAAAATCAGGGCATTGTCTTGAACCGCTTTGGCGGCCCCCTCATGTCCCCTTCCTTTTCTGACCGCTTGGCGGTCTTGCCGCAGTACCTGATCCCCAAACAAGCCCTGACCGCCTTTGCGGGCTGGGTGGCGGGTAGCCAGTGGGGTGGTGTGACCACCGGCATCATCGACCGCTTTGTGCGCCGCTACAACGTGAACATGATGGAAGCGGCCAACCCGGACACCGCCAGCTACAAGAGCTTCAACGAATTTTTTACCCGCCCTTTGCGCGGTGATGCGCGTCCGCTGGCCCAGGCCGATTGGGTCAGCCCGGTGGACGGGGCCATCAGCCAGTGCGGTCCGATTGCGGGCGATCAGGTCTTTCAGGCCAAGGGCCACAGCTACAGCACTCGCGCCTTGGTGGGCGGAGATGCAACGCTGGCCGCACAGTTCCAGGACGGCGAATTTGCCACCTTGTACCTGAGCCCGCGCGACTACCACCGCATCCACATGCCTTGCGCAGGGCGGCTCACACGCATGATTTACGTGCCGGGCGATTTGTTTTCAGTGAACCCGACCACCGCACGTGGCGTGCCCGGCCTGTTTGCCCGCAACGAGCGCGTGGTGTGTGTGTTTGAAGGCGAGCACGGTCCGTTTGTGATGGTGTTGGTGGGCGCCACCATCGTAGGCAGCATGGCCACCGTGTGGCACGGCGTGGTCAACCCGCCGCGCCCGGGTACGGTGCGCGAGTGGACGTACGAGATGGGCAACATCGCCCTGGCCCAAGGCGAAGAGATGGGCCGCTTTTTGCTCGGCTCCACCGTGGTGATGTTGTTCCCACAAGGGGTGATGCAGTTCAACAAGGACTGGACACCCACCCGCCCCATCGTGATGGGTGAGGCGATGGGGTCAGTGGTTTAAATCTCGATCTTGGAGCCCAGCTCCACCACCGCGTTGGTGGGCAGGTTCAGAAACTCGGCCGCTGCGCTGGCGTTGTGGTGCATCTGAGCGAAGAGTTTTTCGCGCCAGGTGGCCATGCCACCACCGATGGTGGGGATCACGATGTCGCGTGACAGGAAGTAGCTGGTCATCATCGGGTCCAGCTTGTAGCCTTCGCCTTCGATGGTGGCCAAAGCAGAGGGCAGATCGGGGTTGTCCTTGAAGCCGTAGTTGACGATGACTTGCCAGCAGTCATTGCCCAACGGTGTCACGTCCAGGCGCTGGTCTGCGTCGACGCGGGGCACTTCGTGGCTGCGCACGGTGACAAACAAATTGCGCTCGTGCAGGATCTTGTTGTGCTTGAGGTTGTGCAGCAAAGCGTTGGGCACAGCGCCTGTCTCGGCGGTCAGGAACACCGCAGTGCCTTCCACCCTCGTCGGGGGGGCCACAAAAACAGCTTCCAGAAAATCGCTCAGCTTCAGCGCATCCGAGCGCAAAGAGTCGTTGAGCAAGCGGCGGCCATCGTGCCAAGTCAACATGAGCGTGAACACAGCCGCGCCAATGAACAGAGGGAACCAACCCCCGTCAAACAGTTTGAGCAGGTTCGATGCCCAGAAGGCCAGATCAACCACAAAGAAGAAGCCTGTCGCGCCGATGCACAGCGCCAGCGGTAGCTTCCAGGCGTAGCGGATGACGAAGAAGGTGAGCACGGTGGTGATCAACATGTCGGTGCACACGGCAATGCCGTAGGCGGCTGCCAAGTTGCTGGACGACTTGAACATGACCACGGCCAACACGATGGCCACAAACAGGCCCCAGTTCACAAAGGGCATGTAGATTTGCCCGGTGTCGGTTTCGCTGGTGTGTTGCACCTGCAAGCGTGGCAAATAGCCCAGCTGAATGACTTGTTTGGTCACGCTGAAAGCCCCAGAGATCAGCGCCTGCGACGCAATGACGGTGGCCATGGTGGCCAAGCCGACCAAGGGCACCAAGGCCCAGTCGGGGGCCATCATGTAAAACGGGTTTTTCACGGCCGAGGGCTCGGCCAGCAACAAGGCGCCTTGGCCAAAATAGTTCAGGGTCAAGCAAGGCATGACCACGCTGAACCAAGCCAGACGGATCGGCTTTTTGCCAAAGTGGCCCATGTCAGCGTACAAGGCTTCACCACCGGTCACACACAAGACCACAGCACCCAAAATGATGAAGGTGGTACCTGGTTCGTTCCACATGAAGCCCAGGGCATAGTGCGGACTGATGGCCAACAGGATTTCAGGGCGTTGAACAATGTGCGAGACACCCAACACCGCGATGGTGGCAAACCACACCAAGGTGATGGGGCCAAAAAACTTACCTATGCCCGCCGTGCCGCGTTTTTGCACCCAAAACAACAGGAACAAGATCACCAAGGTGAGCGGAATCACCGATTTTTTGAATGTGGGAGAAATGACTTCCAGGCCCTCGACCGCCGAGAGCACGGAAATGGCCGGGGTAATGACCCCGTCGCCATAAAACAGGCAGGTGCCGAAGATGCCCACCACCAGCAGCACTTTGCGCAACTGGGGCCGGTCTTTGACAGATTGCGAAGCCAGCGCCAACATGGCCACCAGCCCGCCCTCGCCATGGTTGTCAGCACGCAGCACCAACACCACGTATTTGACCGACACGATGGTGGTCAAGGTCCAGAAAAAGATCGACAGGATGCCGTAGACGTTGTCGGGCGTGAACGGTACGTGGCCGGAGCCAAAGACCTCTTTCATCGCATACAGCACACTGGTGCCGATGTCGCCGTAAACCACGCCAATGGCGCCCAAAGTCAGTGCGACGAGTGAAGAACGGGTAGAGGACACGGGCGATGACCTGACGCGGGTCAAGCCTGATGTAAAACAAGTGGGCTATTTTGCGCCCGATTCCCGCCGCGTGTCACCGTCTCTTTGGGGATTTTGTTGCAGTGCAACAACTTTAGTCGTAAACCTCGGCCTCAGGGTCGGTGGCTTCCAACTCGTAACTGGCCGCCAGCATGGCCAAACGGCCAATCACGCCGTACATGTAAAAGCGGTTGGGCACGCTGGCACCGGGTTTGACGCCCGGCTGAGGCAGGTGCGGTGTGTCGGCAAAGGCCAAGGGCACAAAGCTGGCGCCCGGAGCGTTCAGGTTTTCGTCCACGCCGCGCTCGGCATGCACCCGGTAAAACCCACCCACCACGTAGCGGTCCATCATGTACACCACCGGCTCGGCCACGGCGTCGTTGATGCGCTCGTTGGTCAACACGCCTTCTTGGATGATGACGTCGTTGACGGTCTGGCCGTCTTTGATGACGTTCATCTTGTTGCGGGTCTTGCGGTTCAATGCGTCCAGATCGGACACATCACGCACGGTCATGATGCCCATGCCGTAGGTGCCGTTGTCGGCCTTGACCACCACAAACGGCTTTTCATTGATGCCGTATTCCTTGTACTTGCGCTTGATCTTGGTCAGCAGCGCGTCCACATTGCTGCGCAGGCAGTCCATGCCCGTGCCTTCGGCAAAGTTGACATCGCCGCATTGGCTGAACATGGGGTTGATCAGCCACGGATCGATGCCCAGCAGCTTGCCAAAGCGCTTGGCCACTTCTTCGTAGCTCTGGAAGTGCTTGGTCTTGCGGCGCACGCTCCAGCCGGCGTGCAGGGGGGGCAGCAGGTATTGCTCGTGCAGGTCTTCCAGGATGCCCGGGGCTCCTGCCGACAAGTCGTTGTTAAGCAAGATGGTGCAAGGGTCAAAGTCTTTCAGCCCCAAGCGGTGTTTGCTGCGCACCACGGGTTCTAGGGTGACGCTCTCGCCATTGGGCAGCTCAATGGTGGTGGTTTCCTTGATTTCGGGGTTGATCGACCCGATGCGGACATTCAGGCCCGCCATGTGGAAGATGCGCTGCAACTGCAGCACGTTCGTCAGGTAGAAGGTATTGCGGGTGTGGTTTTCCGGAATGATCAGCAGGTTTTTGGCCTCAGGGCAGATCTTCTCGACGGCCGCTTGGGCCGCTTGAACGGCCAAAGGCAACATTTCTTGCGTCAAGTTGTTCCAACCGCCTGGGTAAAGGTTGGTGTCCACCGGAGCCAGTTTGAAGCCGGCATTGCGGATGTCGACCGAGGTGTAGAAAGGCGGGGTGTGCTCCATCCACTCCAGGCGGAACCAGCGTTCGATCGCGGGCATGGAGTCGAGGATGCGCTGCTCCAGCTCATTGATGGGGCCGTTCAGGGCAGTGACAAGATGGGGAACCATGGGCGACCTTTAAGAGGCTGAAAACTAGAAAATGATATGGGGCCGGTCAGCGCAATTGCAAGCACTGACCGGACAGAAACAAAAGGCATGTCGGGCAGGCCGGGCCAGCTGGCCAGATCAATTGCGGACTTCGCCTTCGCCCAAGACCACATATTTGAGTGATGTGAGCCCTTCAATGCCCACCGGGCCACGGGCATGAAATTTGTCGGTCGAAATGCCGATTTCAGCCCCCAAACCATACTCGAAGCCATCCGCAAAGCGGGTGCTGGCGTTGACCATGACACTGGCCGAGTCCACCTCGCGCAAAAAGCGCTGAGCGTGCATGTGGTCTCGGGTCAAGATCGCGTCGGTGTGGTGGCTGCTGTAGTGGTTGATGTGGGCAATCGCCTCATCCACCCCTTCGACCACTTTGATGCTGATGATGGGTGCGAGGTATTCCTCGAACCAGTCTTGCTCGGTCGCGTCCTTCAGGTTGGCCCCCGGAATCTGGCTCAAAATGGTCTTGGACTTGGGGCAGCAACGCATCTCGACACCCTTGGCGGTGTAAATGGCACCGATCTTGGGCAGAAATTCGCCCGCCACGCCACGCGCCACCAGCAGACTCTCGCTCGCGTTGCAAGGGCTGTACTTGTTGGTTTTGGCGTTGTCAGCCACCGCGACGGCCATGTCGATGTCGCACGGGTCGTCTACATAAGTGTGGCAGTTGCCATCCAGGTGCTTGATGACCGGCACTTTGGCCTCTGCACTGATGCGCTCGATCAGGCCCTTACCGCCGCGCGGGATGATGACGTCCACAAACTGCGGCATGGTGATGAGCTGGCCCACGGCAGCGCGGTCGGTGGTTTGCACCAGCTGCACCGCATCGACCGGCAAACCGCTTTCGGTCAGCGCCTGTTGCACCAATTTGGCCAAGGCCTTGTTCGATTCGATCGCCTCGGAACCACCCCGCAAGATGCAGGCGTTGCCACTTTTGATGGACAGGCTGGCCGCCTCGATGGTCACATTCGGGCGGCTCTCGAAAATCATGCCGAACACGCCAATGGGCACACGCATCTGGCCCACGCGGATGCCGCTGGGCACCTGCTTCATGCCGATGATCTCGCCGATCACATCGGGCATGGCCGCCAGCTGCTCACAGCCTTGGGCGCAAGTCTCCAGCACTTTGGGGGTGAGTTTCAGACGATCGACCATCGGTTCGGCCAAACAGGCTGCACGGGCACGCTCCAAGTCTTTGGCATTGTCCAATTGCAAAGCATCGGTGTTGGCACGCAACAAAGCCGCCAAATGGCGCAAGGCTTTGTTCTTGGTGGCAGCCGATGCCTTGGCCATCAGCGCCGAGGCCTTTTTGGCTTGCTGGCCCAGGGCCTGGACGTGTTCGGCAGTGTTCAATTCAGTCATTCGGTCATTTTCGCAGATGCGGACCCGGTTTTGCGAACACGGGCTGCCGCAGGCGACTCACCGAACGATGCAAAACCGTGAAAAGCGCACCGCCAGCCGTTGCAAAGCCTGCCAGCCATCGGTGGGCCATTCGGGCACTTTCAGGCCTTTGACGATGCCATCCACCTGGTGTGCCGCCTGCAACAAGCCATTCAGGCGGGCCTCGGTCATGCGGGGCAGCACACGTTCAAACAAACGCTCACGCGGCCCCCACACTCGCTGCTCTCGCAAGGCCATGGGCATGGGTTTGCCACTGGCGATGGCATCCTTCACGCGTTTGAGGGCGCGGATGTCCTCGGCCAAGGTGTAATGCACCAGCACAGCCGCCTCGCCTTCGGCCTGCAAGCCGTCGAGCATGCGCTGCACCCGGGCCACATGACCCGAGAGTACGGCCTCGGACAGTTTGAAGACGTCGTAACGGGCCACATTGACCACGGCAGACTCGACCTGCTCCTGACTGAGTTCCCCCGGTGGGTGCAGCAGACCGAGCTTTTGAATCTCTTGATGGGCCGCCAGCAAGTTGCCCTCTACGCGATCGGCAAAAAACTGCAGCGTGCGTTGGCCTTCTTCGCCCGCCACGACGCGCTGGCCTTGCTGCTGAAGGCGCTGCGCGATCCATTGGGGCAAGGCATTGCGCTCGACTGGGTCGATCTGGATCGATACACCCGAATTTTCCAGTGCGCCAAACCAGGCCCCTTTGCGTGTAGCGGCATCGAGGCGCGGCAGCAAAAACAGAGTCAAGGTGGTGTCATTGCCTTGGGCTGACACGGCCAATTGCTGGATGGCGGTGCTGCCTTCTTTGCCAGGTTTGCCGGAGGGCACGCGCACCTCCACGATTTGCTTGTCGGCAAACAGGCTGAGCGAACCCCCTGCGGCCAGCACTTCGCTCCAATCGAAATGCGCACCCGACACGGTGTGCACGCTGCGCTCGGTGTAGCCCTGGGCACGCGCTGCAGCGCGGATCGCATCGGCAGCCTCTTGGATGAGCAAGGGCTCGTCGCCGTGCAAGACATACAGACTGCGCAACCCTTTTTGCAGGTGCGCCGCCAGTTGAGGAAAGGCCAATTGCATGCGTGCGGTCAGAAAATGGCCATCAGGGCTTGGCCGCTGATGGGAGCGCAGGTGAAACCGCCGGGGCAGAGGCTGCACCAGGCAAACTGCGCGGCTTGACCGCAGACAAACGGCGCATGATCTGCTGCACGATGTCGGTCTGCATATCCCGGTACAAAATGCCTTGCTCGATTTCTTTGGACAAAGCCGCCGTCTCGGTGAAGCTCAAATCTCGCTGCTGGGTCAAGGCAACGGACTCGATCAGCTCGACCCCCTGTGGCGTACGCAGACGAAACTGCACTTGCAAACGCAGTTGCAATTCACGCACCTGCCCCGTAGCGCTCACACTGACCGGCACTTGCTGGCGGGTCTCACCCAAGATGTCAAGAATCGCATCCGCCTTGAGCATCTGCTGGGGGTCGGTCAACAGATCAAGTCGCCCTGTGCCCAACAAATTGCGCCGCAACTCTACCCCCAATGGCGAAGTCGTCGAGAAATTGGCGTAGAGGGTTTTGAACGCGAAATCGTTGGTTTGACGCAGCTGAAACCCGCAAGCCGTGAGCCACGCAGGGCCCGCGCCCAAGCCCATGGCTGCAAGAAAATATCTGCGCGTGGATTTCATCTGGTGATCGCTTTCAAACCACCACGTTGACCAAACGACCAGGCACCACGATGACCTTCTTGGGGGCTGCACCTGCCGCCTGCTTGACGAAGGCTTCGCTGGCCAGGGCCATTTGCTCGATTTGCGCTTTGTCGGCCGTGGCCGGCACCAGAATGGACCCGCGCAACTTGCCGTTGATCTGCAGCATCAGCTCGATCTGGTCGCGCTCCAGGGCCGATTCGTCCACCTCGGGCCAAGGGGTATCCAGCAATTCACCCACGGCCTTGGCATAGCCCAGTTGCTGCCAGATTTCGTCGGTGATGTGCGGGCAGGCAGGGTAGAGCATCCGCGTCAAGATCGACACCCCTTCGCACAAGGCGGCGGTGTCACCCGCGCTGCCATCGGGCTTGAAGTCTTCGAGCGCATTGAGCAGCTTCATGCAACCGGACACCACGGTGTTGTATTGCATGCGCTCGTAGTCATACCCCACTTGCTTGAGCACCAAGTGCATCTCGCGGCGCAGCGCTTTGGCCGAGTCGCCCAATGCAGCTTGGCTCAGGTCCTGGCCGGTGGCCGTGCGCAGCAGTTCGTGGTGCTTGAACGCGAAGTTCCAGACGCGACGCAAAAAGCGGTAGCTGCCTTCCACGGCGGAGTCGTTCCACTCCAACGTGACTTCGGGTGGCGCGGTGAACATGGTGTACAGGCGGGCGGTGTCGGCGCCGTAGCGCTCGATCAGGTCTTGCGGGTCCACACCGTTGTTTTTCGACTTGGACATGGTGCCCACGCCTTCGTAGTCGATGGCGGTGCCCACAGGCAAGCGACCATCGCCGCTGTCGGCTTCGTTCTTGAGCTTGGCGCCGATGACTTTGCCCGTCTCGTCGAGCACATGCTCGACATCGTGCGGCCAGAAATAGTCTTTGCCGCCCTTGGCGGTGCGGCGCGAGTAGATGTGGTTGAGCACCATGCCCTGCGTGAGCAATTTGCTGAAGGGCTCGTCCACTTTGACGAGGCCCAGATCGCGCATGACCTTGGTCCAGAAGCGGGCGTACAAGAGATGCAGGATCGCGTGCTCGATGCCACCGATGTACTGGTCCATGCCGCTGCCGCCAGTGGCATTGTTCTGATCCCGCATCCAGTAATCGGCGCCGTCCGCCACCATCTTCTCGGTGTTGGTCGGGTCGCAATAGCGCATGAAGTACCAGGACGAGTCCACAAAGGTGTCCATGGTGTCGGTCTCGCGGCGTGCGGGCTTGCCGCACACCGGGCAGGTCACACCGGCGTGGAAGCCTTCGTGTTTGTGCAGCGGGTTACCTGAGCCATCAGGGATGCAGTCTTGCGGCAGCACCACGGGCAGGTCTTTTTCGGGCACCGGCACCGCGCCGTGCTCGTCGCAATGGATGATCGGGATCGGCGTGCCCCAGTAACGCTGGCGGCTCACGCCCCAGTCGCGCAGACGCCAGGTGGTTTTCTTCTCGCCCAGGCCTTTGGCGGCCAGCAGTTCGGCCACCTTGGTGACGGCGGCTTTTTGGTTCAGGCCGTTGAGCTCGCCGGAGTTGATGCAGACACAGCTTTGCTTGTCACCATACCAATCCTGCCAAGCGGTTTTATCAAACGTTGCTTCCATTTGCAAAACACCACCTTGGGCATCTTTATCAAATGGATTTTCAGAAGTTCCCACGACCTGATTAATCGGCAAGTCGTACTTCAAAGCAAACGCAAAGTCACGCTCGTCATGCGCAGGCACGCCCATCACGGCACCATCGCCGTAGCTCATGAGCACGTAGTTGCCGACCCAGACCTCGACATTCGCGCCGGTCAACGGGTGCGTCACGAACAAGCCCGTGGCCATGCCCTTTTTCTCTTGGGTGGCCAGCTCCGCTTCGGTCGTACCGCCAGACTTGCATTCCTCCAAAAACGCAGCCAACGCGGGGTTCGATGCAGCAGCATGCAGCGCCAGCGGGTGCTCGGCCGCCACAGCGCAAAACGTCACGCCCATGATGGTGTCGGCGCGGGTCGTAAACACGTACATCTTGCCGTCGCCAATCATGGCACCCGAGGCATCGCGGATGTCGTGCGGGAAGGCAAAGCGCACGCCCTCAGATTTGCCAATCCAGTTTTCCTGCATCAGTCGCACTTTGTCGGGCCAGCCGTTCAGGGTGGCTTTCTCGTTGCCGATCTGCACATGGTCCAGCAGCTCTTGGGCGTAAGCGGTGATGTTCAGGTAATAACCCGGAATCTCGCGCTTTTCAACCGGGGCACCTGTGCGCCAGCCTTTGCCGTCGATGACTTGCTCGTTGGCCAGCACGGTCTGGTCAACCGGGTCCCAGTTGACGACCTGAGTCTTGCGGTAGGCGATGCCCTTTTCCAGCATCTTCAAGAACAGCCACTGGTTCCACTTGTAATAAGTCGGGTCGCAGGTGGCGACTTCGCGTGACCAGTCGATGGCCAGGCCCATGGCCTGCATCTGCTTTTTCATGTACGCGATGTTTTCGTACGTCCATTTGGCCGGGGGTACGCCGTTCTTCAAGGCGGCGTTTTCGGCGGGTAGACCAAAGGCGTCCCAGCCCATGGGCATGAGGACGTTGTGACCCTTCATGCGCAGGCTGCGCGTGAGCA
>JAGNVG010000004.1:27521-46378 GCA_017986605.1 Limnohabitans sp. | reverse complement strand
GTGATGGCCGCCGGCAAAGGCACCCGCATGAAAAGCCGCTTGCCCAAAGTGTTGCAGCGCCTGGCCGGCGTGCCTCTGGTGCAGCATGTGCTCAACACGGCCGCGTTGCTGGATGCCCGCTCGGCGGTGGTCATCACCGGTCACGGCGCCGATCAGGTGGAGCCTGTGCTGCAGGCACCGGGCCAGGCCCTGGCGTTGCAGTGCGTGCGTCAAGAGCCGCAACTGGGCACAGGCCACGCTGTGCAACAGGCCGTGCCCGCGCTGGCCGACGATGGGGTGGTGGTGATTTTGTCGGGCGATGTGCCATTGACCCAAGCCGACACGTTGCAAGCCCTGATCGCCCAATGTGGCGGCGACAAGTTGGCGCTGCTGACCATCGACTTTGCTGACCCCACGGGGTATGGCCGCATCGTCCGAAAGGGCGAAGCCGTGCAAGCCATCGTCGAGCACAAAGACGCGACCGATGCCCAGCGTCAGATCCATGAGGTCTACAGCGGCATCATGGCGGTGCCCGCCAAGCTGCTCAAAGGCTGGCTCGGTCGCATTGACAACCAAAACGCCCAAGGCGAGTACTACCTGACCGACGTGGTCAAGCTCGCTGTGGCCGATGGCGTGCCTGTGGTGGCGCACAAAATTGCCGACCCTCTGCAGGTGGCCGGCATCAACAGCCCGGTACAACTGGCTGAGTTGGAACGCGCCCACCAGTTGCGTCAGGCGCACCGTCTGATGGAGCAAGGCGTGCGCCTGAAAGACCCCGCCCGCTTTGACCTGCGCGGCCAGCTCGATTGCGCGCAAGACGTCGAGATCGATGTGAACTGCGTTTTTGAGGGCCATGTGTCATTGGGCGAAGACGTGAAGATCGGCGCGAACTGCGTGATTGCCAACTGCACCATCGCGGCGGGCGCGGTCATCCACCCCTTCACCCACATTGACGGCGAAAAACTCGGCGTGAGCGTGGGCGAGGGCGCGTTGATTGGCCCCTTTGCCCGTCTGCGCCCGGGTGCACAGTTGGCCGCCGAAGTGCACATCGGCAACTTTGTCGAGGTGAAAAATTCCACCATGGCCAAGGGCGCCAAAGCCAACCACCTGGCTTATCTGGGTGACGCCACCGTGGGTGAGCGCGTGAACTACGGTGCAGGCAGCATCACCGCCAACTACGACGGTGCCAACAAGCACCGCACCGTGATCGAAGCCGATGTGCACATTGGCAGCAACTGCGTGCTGGTGGCGCCGGTGACGATTGGCGCAGGCGGCACCGTGGGCGGTGGCTCCACCATCACCAAGAGCACCGAACCGGGCTCCCTCAGCGTGGCACGCGGCAAACAACTCAGCATCGCCAACTGGGCACGCCCAGCGAAAAAGCCAAAGGCCTGAGCCAGAGTTGGGCCTTAAGCAGCGGGCAGGTTCAGCACCGGCCAAGTGGTGGTGAACTTAGCGCGCTTGGTGGCAAAAAACGCTTTCACATTGCGCACATTGGCATCTTGCGTGAACAAGGTTTGGCTGATGGCCAAGTAATGCGGCATGTCGCGCGCCTGCACCACCAGAATGAAGTCTGGCCCGGGTGACACGCGCCAGCACTGTTGCACCGCATCGTGCGCCACGGCGCGGGCTTCAAAGGCGTCCAGGTGTTCGCCGCCTTGTTTGTCGAGTGACACTTCAACCAGTGCCGTGAGGCCATGGCCCAAGGTCGCGGCGAGCCGGTCGGTACTGAGCACAGCCACCTGCCGCTCGACCCAGCCGCCCTCGACCAGGCGCTTGACGCGGCGCAGGCAGGTGGGCGGCGAGACATTGACCTTTTCGGCCAGCGCCACATTGCTCAGGCTGGCGTCGCGCTGCAGGCTGTCGAGCAGTTGCAGGTCAATGGTGTCGAGTTCGTTGGATTCCATAAAAATGATTCTAATGAAATTAAATTCCGTTCTGGGTAATTCGTGAAATAAAAAACCATAAATAATTGAAAATTGACCTGATATTTTTTATTGCTGTGCCTACCATCGCTGCCATTCCCCCTTTTTAGGAGCCCCTTTATGTGTGGCATCGTCGGCGCAGTCTCATCCCGCAACATCGTTCCCATCCTCGTGCAAGGCCTGCAGCGGCTCGAATACCGGGGCTATGACTCCTGCGGCGTGGCGGTGCATGCGGCCAGCTTGAACGGTGGCACGGGCGGTTTGCAGCGCGCCCGCAGCACATCGCGTGTGGCCGAGCTGATGGACCAGGTCACGGCCGACCACATCGAAGGCGGCACCGGCATTGCCCACACCCGCTGGGCCACACACGGCGCACCCGCCGTGCACAACGCGCACCCACACTTCAGCCACGGCACGGGCGCGGCAGATGCCAAGCCGGGCAAAGTGGCCTTGGTGCACAACGGCATCATCGAAAACCACGAAGAACTGCGCGCCGCCCTGCAAGCCAAGGGCTATGTGTTTTTGAGCCAGACCGACACCGAGGTCATCGCCCACCTGGTGGACAGCGTGTACGACGGCGATATTTTTGAAGCCGTCAAAACCGCCATCCGCCAACTGCACGGCGCGTACGCCATTGCCGTGTTCCACAAAGACGAGCCCCAGCGCGTGATCGGCGCTCGCGCAGGTTCGCCACTGATCCTGGGTGTGGGCCAAGGCGAAACCTTCTTGGCCAGCGACGCGATGGCGCTGGCCGGCGTGACCGACCAAATCGTGTACCTGGAAGAGGGCGATGTGGTCGACATCCAGCTCGGCAAATACTGGGTGGTGGACCGTGAGCACAAGGCCGTGACCCGCGCCGTGAAGACCGTGCACGCGCACAGCGGCGCGGCCGAGCTGGGCCCTTACCGCCACTACATGCAAAAGGAAATCTTCGAGCAGCCGCGCGCCATTGCCGACACGCTGGAAGGCGTTGAGGGCATCACGCCCGAGCTGTTTGGCGACGGCGCTTACTCAACCTTCAAGGCCATCGACAACGTGCTGATCTTGGCCTGCGGCACCAGCTACTACAGCGGCTGCGTGGCCAAGTACTGGATCGAGGCGATCGCCAAAGTGCCCTGTCAGGTCGAGATCGCCAGCGAATACCGCTACCGCGAATCGGTGCCCAACCCCAACACGCTGATCGTCACCATCACCCAAAGCGGCGAGACCGCCGACACCCTGGCCGCGCTGCGCCACGCGCAAAGCCTGGGCATGACGCATACGCTGACGATCTGCAACGTGTCCACCAGCGCCATGGTGCGCGAGTGCAAACACGCCTATGTGACCCGCGCCGGGGCTGAGATCGGCGTGGCGTCCACCAAGGCCTTCACCACCCAGCTGGCGGGCTTGTTTTTGCTGACCCTGGCTTTGGCCCAGACCAAAGGCCGCTTGAGCGACGAAGAAGAAGCCGGGCACATCAAAGCCATGCGCCACCTGCCCGCCGCGCTGCAAGCCGTGCTGGCGCTGGAGCCGCAAATCATCGCTTGGGCCGAAGAGTTCGCCAGCAAAGAAAACGCGCTGTTCTTGGGCCGGGGCACGCATTACCCCATCGCCTTGGAGGGCGCGCTCAAACTCAAAGAAATCACCTACATCCACGCCGAGGCTTATGCGGCGGGCGAGTTGAAACATGGCCCGCTGGCCCTGGTGACCAGCGCCATGCCTGTGGTGACCGTGGCGCCCAATGACCAGTTGCTCGAAAAGCTCAAAAGCAATATGCAAGAAGTGCGAGCCCGCGGCGGCGTGCTCTATGTGCTGGCCGATGGCGACACGAAAATCGAAAGCAGCGAAGGCGTCAACGTCATCCGCATGCCCGAGCACTACGGCGTGCTCTCGCCCATCTTGCATGTGGTGCCGCTGCAGCTGCTGAGTTATCACACGGCGTGTGCGCGGGGGACGGATGTGGACAAGCCTAGGAATTTGGCGAAGTCCGTCACCGTGGAGTAGTTCAGCCAGCGAGTGATTTTGATGATCTGACTAGAGTGGTCGTGGTTAAGACTTGTTTCATTTTGCATTGAAGCTTGAGTTTCGCTGCTCAACGCACAAGGCTGCTTGGTTCAAAAAAATTGGCAAAATAGGCAAACCAAGTAAAGCTAACCAAAACTGCCCATGAAACTTCCACAAATTCTGACAGTCATCATGATCGGTTGCTTCGCATCCAGCTCGGCGCTCTCGGCTGTTGAGAACAGCACCGCAAGGTTCAACGAGGTCTGGTCTTTGGATTTGGCGAACGCGATTCCACCCGAGATGGAGAAAGAGGCCTTTCGGCGAACGGGAAACATCGGCACCATCCCCTGCGCAGACGGTCGAGCCTATATATCTGAGGGAGGCAATATGCAGGGCGGCTGGTCCATGGCCACGCTCGTTTGCCACCGCAACAGGGACAAGAACTCCGCACACTGGGTGATCCACTTGCCCAAGTACCCGGCTGAACTGGTTAATTCGCGGCGCCTGATCGGTGTAGATTGTTCGTTCGCGGGCAACGGATGGCGCTGCAAGAAGCGCGTCAAGATGCAGTCGCCGATCGATCCAGGGATCAGGCAGGAGACCCAGCGGGAAGACCCTGACGCGTTCAGCTATATCAAAATTCTTTGAGATCGGCGCCTTAGCGGACTTATCTTGTGCGTGGTCTTATTGCATTGCGCAAATGCCACGCAACTTGTGCTGTAGGGGCTGTGGACAAGCCTAGGAATTTGGCGAAGTCGGTGACTGTCGAACAATTAAGTTCGTTCGGCTCATGCCGCTATGGAAGGCGCACCCATGAAAAAACGCTTCATGATTTTTGTCATTGACGACTCCACAGGATCGGCCACTGCCGAAGAGATGCAGGCCATTGATCGCTTCAACGATGGATTGAGAAATGCCGGGCAGTGGATTTTTGCAGGCGGGCTCGCAGCGCCTGCCCACGGCAATGTCATTGATAACCGACAGGACGCCCATCTTTCGACGGGTAAACCCTTGTTGGATGCTCAAGAAAATTACAGCGGCTTTTGGCTCATCGAAGCTGAAACCTCAGAGGTGGCCAGCCAGCTGGCATTTGAAGCTTCGAAAGCCTGCAATCGCAAGGTGGAACTGCGGCCCTTGCTGGGCTAAGTCCTGAATAGCCACAGATCGGTCTGGCTCTTCAAATCCAGCAGGCCAAAGGACGCTGACCTTTGCTCATGTGCCTTGCGCCACATGCACCCCCGGCCTGCGCCCATCGTTCCACTTGCCCCCCAGAGCCCGCTCGATCTGCGCCGCCAGTTGCAGTAGCAGGCCGTCGTTGGCTTGGCGTGCTTGGGCCTGGATGCCCAGGGGCAGGCCGTTGTCTTGCGTGGCCATAGGCAGTGAGATGCCAGGGATGCCGCACAGGTTCGACAGAGGGGTGTAGGCGAAGTTTTGCCAGAGGTTTTCAAACCAGTCGACCACCGAGGGGTTGTCGCTGATCGTCAGGTATTCGGTGGTGCCCAGCTTGGGTGTGGGCAGCGCGGTGATGGGGGTGAGGATGATGTCCCACTGCTCAAAGAACTCACCAAAGCCACGCGATGTCGTGTTGAACACGGCCTGCATTCGCGCGCGTTCGGCGTAGCTGGTTTTGAGGCCTTCTTCCCAGATTTTGATGTTGATCGGCTCCACCAAATCAGCAGGTGGGCGTTCTAGCCCCAGCGGTTTGAGCAGGTTGGTGATGGTCTGCGCAAAGTTGCTGATGTAGCAGGTGGTCTGCGCGGCAAACGCGGCTTCCATGTCCACTTGTGGCAGTGCCCATTCAACGTGGTGGCCCAGACTCTCCAAAAAGCGCCCGGCCTTTTCGAGCTCGGCCACAAAGTGCGGCACGGCGCGGTAGTGGCCCCACTCGTGCGACAAGGCGATGCGAAGCCGCCTCGGGTCGCGTTGGATCAGTGTGCTGTAGGGCTCGGCGGGCGACCAGTAGGGCATGAACTCGCCGGGTGCGCCGCCTCGGCAATGGTCCACAAACGCGGCGGTGTCGCGCACGGTGCGGCTGTGGCAGCCCTGGGTGGACACCAGGCCTGTGAGGTCGGACGCGGCGGGTGCGATCGAAAAGACGCCACGCGAAGCCTTGAGGCCAATGTTGCCGTTGAAGCCCGCCGGGATGCGGATCGAGCCGCCGCCATCGGTGGCATGTGACAAGGGCAGCACACCTGCCGCCACAGCCGCCGCCGTACCCGCCGACGAGCCGCAGGTGGTGTACGCCAGATTCCAGGGGTTGCGCGTCACATACACGGCTGGGTTTTCTGCTGAGCTGCACACGCCAAACTCAGGCGTGGTGGTGCGACCGATCACGTTGAGCCCGGCCTGCTTGATGCGCCCGGCCAGGTAGCTGTCGGTGCTGGCCCGGTTGCCGCGCATCAAGAGAGAGCCCATCTCTTGCAAGCGGCCTTTGAGTGTGGGCCCCAAGTCTTTCATGAGGTAGGGTACGCCTGCAAACGGCCCATCGGGGTTCATACCGTCGCCAGTGGGGTTGATCACCAGGTCGTCAAACACCTCGACCACGGCGCTGAGCGTGGGGTTGACCAGGGCAATGGCAGTCGCCGTCTGGTGGGCCAACTCGGAGGGCGACAGCTCGCCACGCTGGACCCGTTCAGCCAGCCCGACCGCATCGTGCTTGGCCCATTCATCCCAATCCATGACGAGTGACATATCGATCTGCCTTTGTGTTTGCTGTCTGTGGACAAATTAAAACAGACCGCAAGGCGCAGCGCTGTCGCAGTCTTGTCGCGCCGTGTGCTTTTCCTGTAGGATGCCAGTCATGTTATTCATTTGCCCCTCTTCCGCCGCATCCCGAGCCGCACGAGCCCGTCGCTCGTTGCCGTGTGCTGCGCGTGAGGTTCGGATGATGGTGTAAGACCCCCCATTTTTCAGTTTCCCCACCAAGGCCACGGCTCACCCCCGTGGCCTTTTTCTTTGTCGCTTGTTTTTTTTCACTCCCCAGAAAGGACGATTCTCATGAACCCCGAACCCCAACAACCCACCGCAACGCCAACATCGTTTCAGCATTTGATGGCCGTGACCGCACGCCCCGAACAGGTGTTTGTGCGCGGACAAGGCGCGTGCTTGTGGGATGCGGCGGGCACACGCTATCTGGACTGGTTGCAGGGCTGGGCCGTCAACGCCTTGGGGCATTGCCCACCCGAGGTGGCGCAGGCCTTGCAAGCGCAAGCGTGTTTGCTGCTCACGCCCAGCCCGGCGCTCTACAACCTGCCATCCTTGCAGTTGGCCGAGAAGTTGTGCGCGCTCAGCGGCATGGATCAAGCGTTTTTTGGCTCCACCGGGGCCGAGGCCAATGAGGGTGCGATCAAGCTGGCGCGCAAATGGGGGCGTGTGCACCGGGGCGGCGCACACGAGATCGTCACCTTCGACAACGCGTTTCATGGGCGCAATTTGGCCACCATGGCCGCCAGTGGCAAAGCAGGCTGGGATGCGCTGTTTCCACCGACCATGCCCGGTTTTGTGAAGGCACGCTTCAATGACATCGATTCGGTCAAGGCGCTGCTGAGTGAACGCACCGCCGCCATCATGCTCGAGCCCGTGCAAGGCGAGGCCGGTGTGCGGCCAGCCACAGCCCCATTCCTCAAGGCACTTCGCCAGTTGTGTGATGAGCACGGTGTGCTGCTGATCTTTGACGAGGTGCAAACCGGTTGTGGCCGCTTGGGCGCTTTGTTTGCGGCGCAGCACTTCGGGGTGCAACCCGACATCATGACCTTGGGCAAGGGCTTGGGTGGTGGTGTGCCGATTTCTGCCGTGCTGGCCCGCTCGCAAGCCTGCGTGTTTGCGCATGGCGATCAGGGCGGCACCTACGCGGGCAACCCGCTCATGTGCGCCGTGAGTCTGGCCGTCATGGACACCCTGAGCCAGCCCGCATTTTTGGCCCATGTGCGGGCCATGGGGGCACTGCTGCGGCAAGGCTTGTTGACTTTGTCGCAGCGCTGGGGACTGGGTGAGGTGCGGGGCGAGGGCTTGCTGTTGGCGCTGGAGTTGGGCGGTGACCGTGCACCCGAGGTGGTGCGTGCTTGCCACGAACGCGGCTTGCTGATCAACGCCGCCCGTGCGCATTGCCTGCGGCTGATGCCTAGGCTCAACAGCACCGAGGCCGAAGTGCTGGAGGGCCTGGCATTGCTCGATGCGTCTTTGGCGCAGGTGCTGGAGCCGACCTTGCTGGGCGCTTGAGGGGGAGGGGGCGCAAAGCAAAGCCTCTATAGTGGCGGTTTTGGAATTTGAAAGTCACTTGGCATGAGGCCGGTTTTGCGTCCCTCCATCTCCACCGGAGCGATTTGGGTGCAGTCTTCGGAAGTGCACGGCAAAGGCGTGTTCGCCGCGCGCCACATGACCGCAGGAGAAACCGTGATCGAGTACGTGGGCGAGGTGATCAGCATGGCCGAGGCCATTGCCCGCCACCCGCATGACCCCCAAGATCCGAACCACACGTTTTATTTTCAGCTGGACGATGAACGGGTGATCGACGCGGTGCGGGACGGCAACGATTCCAAATGGATCAACCATTCTTGCCGCCCCAATTGCGAGCCGCAAGAGCTGAATGGCCGCATCTTCATCAAGACCCGCAGACCTGTTTTTCGCGGCGAGGAGCTGACCTTTGACTACGGGCTGGTGAGTGATGAACCCATGACCGAAGCGCTCAAGGCGCGCTACGCCTGCCGCTGCGGTGCACGCAAGTGCCGTGGCACGATGCTGAGCAAGGTTTAGAGTCTGTCAGCCTTCGTTCGGAAGCATTCAAGACACGCTAATGGGTAGGCCTGAAAAGGCGCTGCAAGGCAGAATTCAAGGCGCAGAGTTTTGTTGACGTTTTTGTTCACGTAGCATGAACAGGTAAAGACTTTCCACTTTGTCTCGCGCCCATGGCGTTTTGCGTAAAAATTTCAGACTCGAACCTACGCTAGGTTCATGGGTGAAGCACCGAATCTGAATCCTTGAGCCTAAGCCATCCCAACTGTAATAGGCGACCAATTGGGTGACGATGGCTTCGAGTGTTAGCCCATGTAGTGGGTTGTGAACTTGCGGTTTTCCAGGTGGGGGGGCTTGCATGTTGGAATGGTTTCTGTGATCGGATTTATGGGAGCTTCGGCAGTCTGGAGTTTGAGATATGCCTAGCCAAAGACTCTGCCACTTTGATGCCGTCAACGCCAGCAGACAAAATGCCGCCCGCATAACTGGCCCCCTCGCCCGCAGGGTAAAGGCCTTGCGTGTTGGTGCTTTGGTGGTCTTCGCCGCGTGGGATGCGCAAGGGCGATGAGGTTCGGGTTTCGACGCCCGTCAACACGGCGTCGTGCATGTCATAGCCTTTGATCTTTCGACCAAACACGGGCAGCGCCTCACGCATGGCTTGCACAGCGTAGTCGGGCAGCACATCGGCTAAGTCGACCAACTTCACACCGGGCTTGTAAGACGGCTGCACACTGCCCCAAGTGGTGGAGGCGCGTTGAGCCAAAAAGTCACCGACCAACTGGCCTGGCGCTTCGTAGTTGCGACCGCCCACTTCAAAAGCCAGCGACTCCAACTGGCGTTGCAGTGCAATGCCCGCCAAAGGGTGTGCCGCAGGCGGGTGTTGGCACGCCAGTGCTTGGGCCTCTTGCGCCAGTGCCGTGCCGTCTTCATCGCCGAATGCCGCTTGCCATGCCGCTGTGTCCAATGGGTAGTCGGGCGGGTCAATAGCCACCACCATGCCGGCGTTGGCATTGCGTTCATTGCGCGAGTATTGGCTCATGCCATTGGTGACCACGCGACCTGGCTCGCTGGTGGCGGCCACGACGGTGCCACCGGGGCACATGCAAAAACTGTAAACGGCCCGGCCATTTTGCGCATGGTGCACCAGCTTGTAATCTGCTGCACCCAGCAGCGGGTGGCCCGCATGGCGGCCCCACCGAGCTTGGTCGATCACGCTTTGAGGGTGCTCGATCCGCACGCCAATCGAAAAGGCCTTGGCTTGCATGGCCACACCCCGGCGGTGCAGCATGACAAAAGTGTCGCGTGAACTGTGGCCCAGCGCCAGCACCGCATGGCGGGTATGCAAGGTCTGGCTTTCGCCAGTGCGCAGGTCTTGCACCAGAAGCCCTGTCAGCTGGTGACCTTTTGCGGCAGTGGTCAGCAACACATCGCTCACACGTTGCTGGAAACGGATCTCACCACCCAATGCGATGATTTGTTCGCGGATGTGTTCGACCACCTTGACCAACTTGAAGGTGCCAATATGGGGGTGCGCAGCAAACAGGATGTCGGCTGGGGCCCCGGCTTTGACGAATTCATCCATGACCTTGCGCCCCAAGTGGCGCGGGTCCTTGATTTGGCTGTACAGCTTGCCATCGCTGAAAGTGCCTGCCCCGCCTTCGCCAAACTGCACATTGCTCTCAGGGTTGAGCACGTTTTTGCGCCACAGGCCCCAGGTGTCTTTGGTGCGTTCGCGCACGGGTTTTCCACGTTCTAGCACAATGGGTTTGAACCCCATTTGCGCCAGTGCCAGTGCAGCAAACATGCCGCATGGCCCAAAGCCCACCACCACGGGGCGCTCGCCCTGTGTCGTCCCAAAGCCATCAGGCGCTTGGCAGGGTGCATGCCAGGTCATGTCGGGGGTGGGCTGGATGTGTGGGTGCTTTTCAAACTGCTGGAGTACAGCGACTTCGGTCTGCTCGTTGGCCAGTGTGATGTCCACGATAAAGACGGCCAACAGTTCAGCCTTGCGGGCGTCAAAGCTGCGCTTGAACACTTGCAGCGTGGCGATGTCTTGTGCGGTCATGCCCAACGCCTTGGCTGCGAGTTGGCGCAAAGCGGCTTCGGGGTGCGGTGGCGGGATGCGGTCTTCGTCGGTTTCAGACGGCGCGTCAGCAGCGCGGCGCACCTCCACGGGCAAGGCAGAAAGGGGGAGTTTGAGTTCTGAGATTCGGATCATGGCAACCTCTGTGGCTTGTGGTTATCAAGCAAGAAGTGGTGATTATCGCTTGGCCTGTCTGCAGGCCAAGCCCTGGGCATGCTCAAGAGGGCAAGAAGCCTTCGATGGACAAATAGCGCTCCCCCGTGTCGTAATTGAAGCCCAAAACGGTGGCCCCTGTAGGCAATTCGGTCAGCTTTTGGGCGATGGCGGCGAGCGTGGCTCCCGAAGAAATGCCGACCAGCATGCCTTCTTCTCGTGCACAGCGGCGAGCATATTCGCGGGCCGCTTCAGCGTCGACCTGAATCACGCCATCGAGCACGCTGGTATCGAGGTTTTTCGGGATGAAGCCCGCACCAATGCCCTGGATGGGGTGGGGTGCAGGCGCGCCGCCGGAGATCACGGGGGAAGCGGCTGGTTCGACTGCAAACACCTGAAGTTTCGGGAATTTCGCTTTGAGCACGCGGGCCGTGCCCGTCAGGTGGCCTCCGGTGCCCACGCCTGTGATGAGGGCATCGATGCCATCCGGAAAATCGGCCAGTATTTCTTGGGCGGTGGTGCGCACATGCACGTCGATGTTGGCGGGGTTTTCGAACTGCTGGGGCATCCAGGCGCCAGGTGTGCTGGCCTTCAGTTCTTCGGCGCGTGCGATGGCACCCTTCATGCCTTTTTCGCGGGGCGTCAGGTCAAAGCTGGCGCCATAGGCCAGCATCAGGCGACGGCGCTCGATGCTCATGCTGTCGGGCATGACCAGCACCAGTTTGTAGCCCTTGACGGCGGCGACCATGGCCAGACCGATGCCGGTGTTGCCCGAAGTGGGCTCGATGATGGTGCCGCCGGGCTTCAGGGCGCCGGATTTCTCGGCGTCTTCGATCATGGCCAGCGCAATGCGATCCTTGACCGAACCACCCGGGTTGCTGCGCTCGGACTTGATCCAGACCTGGGCTTCTGCGCCAAACAGGCGTTGGATACGCACATGCGGTGTGTTGCCGATGGTGTCGAGAATGGTGTGGGCTTTCATGGCGGGGTCCTTTTGGGAATTTCGTTCAAAAAACATTGTGCGTGAAAGCTCAGACCCTTTGCGGCATGAGCTTATGTCCTCAGGCGATAATCGAAGCGTGAAGCTCACCAGACCGCCGCTGGTGCAATCTCCGAAAGGAGGCACTGGAGGAACGTCCGGACTGCACAGGACAGCGTAGGAGGCAACGCCTCTCCACCGTGAGGTGAGGATCAGAGCAACAGAGACGAGCCGATTGAGTTCGGGTGAAACGGGCAATCTCTACGCGCAGCAATACCAAGTAGGCCAACGTTGATGTGGTTCCGCAGAGTTGGCGGGTAGGTAGCATTGAGCCGGGTGGGCAACCCCCGGCCCAGATTAATGGCGGTCACACAGCGGGCAACCGCTGTGCACAGAATCCGGCTTATCGGTGAGCTTCACACTTTTTTCAGACCACAAAAAAACCCGCCGAAGCGGGTTTTTTTGTGGGGTGTGGCAACCGGATCAGCCTCGGGATGGCATCAAGGTGCCTGCCAGTGCAAATACCGAATTGGGCGCGGTGATTTTCAAGGTGCTTTTGGGCTTGGCGAACACGCCACGCTTGATGGCCGGTTGTGGCGCGGGCTCCACGGTGACGCCCTTGGTGCGCTGCTCAGCCACCAGTTGGCGCAAACTGATGGATTGCAGGTGCGTCAGCATCTTTTCGTTCAAACTGGCCCACAACTCGCTGTTCATCCAGCCGCCTTCGGCTGCAGCTTCTTCGTCAGACGGCGCATCTACCGCGCCCACGATGTCGGCCATGGTGATTTTTTCGGCATTGCGCGACAGCGAATAACCGCCGCCAGGGCCGCGAGTGCTTTCGACCAAGCCTTGCTGGCGCAGTTTGCTGAACAGTTGTTCCAGATAGGACAACGAAATCTGGTGGCGCACGCTGATGGCGGCCAATGACACAGGGCCGCGGTCTTCGCGCAGCGCTACATCGATCATGGCGGTGACGGCAAATCGGCTCTTGGTGCTCAAACGCATGGTGTGCTCCTTTCTGCGTTGGGCAAAGCCCTCTTGGACTTTGCGGGGTCACGGCTGTGAGGTTCACAGTTGTGACTGTCCGGTTATTTTCTCAGACTGATTCGTTATTTGGGGATTGCCCGTTTCATTTCAAGGGTAAATCCTGTGTATTTTTGTCGGAAATCAATCAGAAGCGTTCGTAGCCTTCCAGCTGCCTCCATTGCCCTGACTCCAGTGGCGCCAAGCTCAGACGGCCCACCCGTTGACGCCGCAGATCTTGCAGCGGGCATTGCTGGTCCAGCCAGCGGCCCAGATCTTGGCCATCGATGTCTTTGCCTGCGATGCGCAGCACCGTCAGTGTGTCGGTTTGTCGGTTGATGCTGGCACGAATACCGGGGCCATTCATGGCTTTGAGCGTCGTTTCGCTCACCGGGCCCTGGATGGTAGCCATCCATTCCACTTCCATGGGGCTGCGGCGGTCTTCCAAGTGGCGCAAAACAGCCAAGTCGTCCGAAAAAATGCACAGTCCGCTGGCGGCTCTGGGCAAAGGCAATGGCATTTGCATCTTGGCCAGTCGCTCGGGTCCCCAAATGCCGGCTTGGGCGGCTTTGAGGCCTGCAGTGTCTTGCAGCCAAGCCAGGTTGGCTACTTTGTCGGAGGGCTTGAACAACACCAGGGTCAGGGGTGCCAGGGCGGCCATGGACACCAAACGGTTGACGTTGACAGGCTGCTCGTCCCGCACGCGCCGGGCTGGGTCGGTGACCACTTTGCCGGCCACCTGGACACCGCCGGCCACGATCAGGGCTTCGGCCTCCCGGCGCGAGCAGTTTTGGTCAGCGGCCACACGTTTGGCCAGGCGTATGCCTTCTTCAGAGGGGATCATCGAATCTTTCAAAAATCTCGAAATGCGTCAAGACAAGGCTTGCTCGCGGATGTGGTCCACATGCGCTTGCAGCGAGCGGGCTGCCACCGGCCAGAGTCGGGATGGGACGTCGTCATAGGCTTTTTCGACCCATTCTTGCAAACTGCCCTGCGGCAGGGACTGCATGGCTGCGGCGATTTTGGCTTCGCGTTTGAGGCGATGCGTCTTCAGGTGGGTGATGGCTTGGTGGGCAAAACCCAGCACATGGCCGTGCGCGGGCAAGATGAACTCAATGCCCCCTGCCTCACAGGCCGCAGCCAGCTTGTCCAGTGAGTCGAGGTAGTCGCCCATGTGCCCGTCGGGCGGGTCGATGACGGTGGTGCTGCCGTTGAGCACATGGTCGCCCGAAAACAGCAGGCCGTCTTCTTCAAGCACCAGGCACAGGTGATTGGCCGCATGGCCAGGAGTGTGGACGACGCGCAAGCTGTGAGTGATGCAGCCCTCTACGCCAGTGCCTTGAAGCACCAGTTTTTCGCCGTCGGTCAACTCGCGGTCGGGCGTGAAGCGGCTGTTGGCGCGTGCCGTTGGGCGCGAAGCCAGCCCCAGAATAGTGGGCTTGTTCGTGCACAGCGCTTGCAAGGGGACCGCGCCGGGCGAATGGTCTGGGTGCGAATGGGTGCAAACAATGGCTTTGATGTGCCCGCCTGCCGCACGCCAAAGGCGCTGCAGGTGATCGTCGTCGGCCGGCCCCGGGTCGATGGCGATGAAGCCCGTGTTCGGATCACCCACCAGATAGCTGTTGGTGCCGGGGCCAGTCATCACGCCGGGGTTGGGGGCCGTGAGCCGCTGCACGTTTTTGAGCAAAGGAACGGGTTGATCGGTTTGCCAGTCCAGGTGGTGGTGGATTTGCCCGTCGGGCGCGACCAGGGCCAGTTCGCCAAACGGGGCTTCGTGCTCCATGTAGCGCGCTTCGTTGCCCGCCAGCCAGCCCGCGCGGGGACAGCTGGTCCACAAGGGCTCGTCGTTGACAGCGCAGGCTTGCAGCACGTCGTCGACTTTGGCAAACGCTTTCAGGCGATCCAGTGTGCGGATGGTCGGGAAAATGATGAAAAACTGACCAGCTTCGTGTCGGCTCAGCGCATCCACCGGGCGCACCCAGACGGGTTCGAACTGTTCAGATTCGTCGGCCACCGGGGTCTGACCTTCGGGCATGCGGGCCACCAAAAAGGGCACATCAAAGCGGCGTGGCAAGTCACGGTCGGTGATCCAGTGCGCCAAGACAAACACTTGGTCGGCCGCCAATGCCAAACCCTGGCTTTGGCATTGGGCGGCAAAAGGTTTTTGGCGGTCGATCTGCGCAATGTCGGTGTTGTTGGCCCAGCGTCCATCGGCGTGGCGGGCGAACAAAATGCCCAGCTCTTCAAAGCTTTCGCGGATGGCCGCGATGGCTTGCGTCAGGTGCAAGTCGCTTTGTTTGGGGCGGCGTTGTGCCATGCCGTGCGCTTGGGCGTCGGCGGCATCAATGCCCCCACCCGGAAAGACATAGGCGCCGGGCGCAAAGCTGGCGGTCATGGCTCGGCGGGTCATCAGAACCTCGATGCCTTGCGGACCATCGCGCAACAGCAGCACGGTGGCTGCCGGACGCAAGGGCGCAGGTTCACGTTGGGGATGGAGGAGTTGGGATGTGCGTGCCATGCCCCATTATCAGGTGGCTGGTGGGTCATCCCCGGGCGATAATTGCAACCATGCACATTCGATTTACCAAGATGCAAGGGGCCGGCAACGATTTTGTCGTGCTTGATGAGACCCAAGGTCGCTTGGGCCTGAACGCGGCCCAGTACCGTTTTTTGGCCGACCGCCACTTTGGTGTGGGGGCCGACCAGATTCTGACCGTGCGTCCATCGCCCGCTGCCGGGTTGGATTTTGAATACGTGATCCATAACGCCGACGGCGGCGAGGTCGAGCATTGCGGTAACGGTGCGCGCTGCTTTGTGCGTTATGTGCGCGACAAGGGACTGACCGATAAAACCACGGTGCGCGTGAAAGTGCAGCAAGGCGAGATCGAGCTGCGCATGAACTCCGACGGCCGCGTGACGGTGGACATGGGATCGCCTGTATTTGACTGGGAACGCGTGCCTTTCAACCCCATCGGACTCATCAGTGACCAAGTCAATGGTTGGCCTGTTTTTGATTTGGCGCTGGGTGGACAAGGTATCGCTCGCGTGGGGGTGGTCTCCATGGGCAATCCGCATGCTGTGCAGCGGGTGGACGACGTGGACGCTTTCCCGGTGTTGGCGCAAGGCCCCTTGATTGAAAACCATCCCGCTTTCCCCAAACGGGTGAATGCCGGTTTCATGCAGGTCGTCTCGCGCAGCCAAATCAAATTGCGTGTGTTCGAGCGCGGTGCCGGCGAAACGCTGGCATGCGGCACGGGGGCCTGTGCCGCGGTGGTCGCGGGCATTCGCCAAGGCTGGCTGGACCCGCGGGTCGATGTCCAAGCCTTAGGTGGTGTGCTGACCATTGAGTGGGCCGGACAGGCCAACAGCCCGGTGCTGATGACCGGCCCTGCGACTTCTGTGTTCGAGGGCAGCATCGAAGTGCCCGACAACCTTTCCTGAATTTTTGGAGCCAAGACATGACCCCCTCCGAGCCGATGAGCCCGATCACCGAAGACGACATTGCCGACTATCTGGTGAATACCCCTGACTTTTTTGAGAGACACGCCTCGCTCTTGGCGACTGTGCAACTGACGCATCCACAAAGCCACCGGACTGTGGGGTTGCAAGAGCGTCAGGCGCAAATGCTGCGCGACAAGATCAAGGGCCTGGAACACCGCATCATGGACATGATCCGGCATGGCAACGAAAACATGGTCCTGACCGACAAGCTGCACCGTTGGTCGTGCGAATTGCTGGTTACGCCCCCGGCTCAACTGGCCGAATTGGCGGTCGACAACATCCGTGACTTGTTTCAAGTGCCTCAGGTCGCTTTGCGCTTGTGGTCTCTTGATGGCGAACATGCCCAAGCCGCCTATGCGCAAGGCGTTACGGAAGCGGTGCAAATGCTGGCCACGTCTTTGGACAGGCCTTATGTGGGCCCCAATTCGGGCTATGAGGCCGTGCAGTGGCTCGATGAGCCAACGCAAGCGGCCTCTTTGGCCTTGTTGGCTTTGCGCTCTGCTCCCGGGCAGCCCGCTTTTGGCTTATTGGTCTTGGCATCACCCGATGCGCAGCGCTTCAACAGCCAGATGGGCACCGATTTGTTGGAGCGTTTGGCCGAGTTGGCTGGCGCGGCCTTGTCGGTGTTGCGTTCATCCCAGGCCTGATTCATGTCGGATGCGCTGGCCCTCGAGCCGCTGGTCATCCGTTACTTGGAGCATGTCCGTTTTGAAAAGCGGTTGGCCGAGCGCACCTGCACCCTTTACCAGCTCGATCTGATCCGTTTAGCCGACATGGCCGCCGCATCCCAAGTGCCTTTGTTGCAAGTACAAAGCGGCCATGTGCGCCGTTGGGTGGCTCAGATGCACAGTGCGGGGCGCAGCGGTCGCGGCATCGCTCTCATTTTGTCGGGCTGGCGCGGTTTTTACACTTGGCTAGGCCGTGAAGGACGGGTTTCTCACAACCCCGTGGTGGATGTGCGTGCCCCGAGGGTGGCCAAACCTTTGCCTAAAGCTTTGGGCGTCGATGAGGCGGTGCAGTTGGCTGAGCACGAAGAAGACAACGATGACCCTTGGCTGGAGGCTCGTGATGCCGCGATGGTGGAGTTGCTTTACGGCTGTGGCTTGCGCATTGCCGAGCTGACGGGGCTGGATGTGGTGGCCAGTGTCGGGGCCAGCCGGGCGGGGCGCGGCTGGCTGGATCTGCAAAACGCCGAAGTGCAGGTGCAGGGCAAGGGCAGCAAACGCCGCAGCGTGCCTTTGGGGCGCTCGGCGCTGGACGCTTTGACACATTGGCTAGCGATTCGCCCTCAGTTGCCGGGCATGTTGAGTCAGCCTGCACCCGGTGCGTCGGATCTGGCGCTGGCCTTGTTTCCCGGGCGCCACGGCACCCGCCTGACGGCCCGAGGTGTGGCGCAACGCCTCAAACGCCGCAGTCAGCTGGCGGGCCTGGCGACACCGGTGCACCCGCACATGCTGCGCCATTCATTTGCCAGTCATGTGCTGCAGTCCAGTGGTGATTTGCGTGCGGTTCAAGAACTGCTCGGCCACGCCAACATCACCACCACGCAGGTCTACACACGATTGGACTTTCAACACTTGGCGAAGGCCTACGATGCTGCCCACCCGAGGGCCAAACGGAAATGAGGTGGCATGTCCCGTCCGCCTCGGCCTCATGAGGGTATGGCAGATGCGCAAGGGCCCCGCGTGAATTCGTCGCTACACTCCCCAACTCTTGTCTTTTGACCCTTTCAGCGGAGCCTCTCATGTCCCTCATCCCCGCCACCATCCTGACCGGTTTTCTGGGTTCGGGCAAAACCACCTTGCTCAAGCGTGTGTTGACCGAGGCCCACGGCCAGAAGATCGCCGTGATCGAGAACGAGTTTGGTGAAGAGAACATCGACAACGACATCTTGGTGTCGGACACGAACGAGCAGATCATTCAGATGAGCAATGGGTGTATTTGTTGCACCATTCGCGAGGATCTGCGAGCCACCTTGCAACTGCTGGCTGCCAAGCGTCGCAAGGGGCTGCTCAGTTTTGACCGCATCGTGATCGAGACCACCGGTCTGGCCGATCCGGGGCCTGTAGCGCAGACCTTTTTCATGGACGATGAGATTGCAGAGACTTTTTTGCTCGATTCGATCTTGACCTTGGTTGACGCCAAACACGCAGCCCAGCAACTCAATGACCGCCAAGAGGCGCGTCGTCAGGTGGGTTTTGCCGACCAGATCTTCATCAGCAAGGCCGACTTGGTTTCCCCCCAAGACCTGGATGCTTTGCAGCACCGCCTCAAGCACATGAATCCGCGTGCGCCCCAAAAAGTGGTGCATTTCGGGGAAGTGGCCTTGTCGGAGGTGTTCGATTTGAAGGGTTTCAACCTGAATGCCAAGCTCGACATTGATCCGGATTTTTTGAATGACGGTGCACACAATCACGCGCAGGGTGAGCCATGTGACCACCCCTCTCACCAGCATGACCATGTGCATGGTGAACACTGTGATCACCCCTCACATGCCCAT
>JAGNVG010000004.1:4340-27421 GCA_017986605.1 Limnohabitans sp. | reverse complement strand
CGACATTGATCCGGATTTTTTGAATGACGGTGCACACAATCACGCGCAGGGTGAGCCATGTGACCACCCCTCTCACCAGCATGACCATGTGCATGGTGAACACTGTGATCACCCCTCACATGCCCATGAGCACAGCCATGAGCACAGCCATGAGCACAGTCATGGGCATGGGCATCACCACCACCATGATGACGATGTGAAGAGTTTTGTTTTCAGGTCTGAGCGTGCGTTTGATCCGGCCAAGCTGGAGGATTTTTTGGGCGCCATCGTGAACATATATGGCCCCCGCATGCTGCGCTACAAAGGCGTATTGAACATGCGCGGGACAGAACGCAAGGTCATTTTTCAGGGCGTGCACCAGCTCATGGGCAGCGATTTGGGGCCGATGTGGGCCGATGGAGAAGTCAAAATGAGCAAGATGGTGTTCATCGGCATTGATTTGCCCAAAGATATTTTGTTGCAAGGCTTGGAGCAATCGCTGGTCTGAGGAGCGTCGTGTCGTCCGAGACCTGCATACATCGATTCAGAGGATCTTACCTTTAATCGACAAGTGGGCATTTTTTAGCCATTCTTGTCGTTACAATCGCCCGCCTGACGCAGCCCCTTTTAGGGGAGGGTTGGTAAACCCCATAAGGTCTATAACAAGGGTTTGGAATGCAAATGAACAGGTTTTTCAATCGGTTGCTGCAGTGTGGCAAGAGGTTTAAGCCTGCCCTTTCACACGGCTAGGAGACAAGACGTGAAGACCTCGACGAAGAAATCAACAACCAAAGTGACCGCCCCCAAGGCGAAAGCCAAGGCTGTGCCAGCAAAAAAGCAGGCCGCCAAGCCTGTGGCTTCGGCCAAAACGATCGCAAAGCCAAAGGCCAAGCCGGCTGCAGCAGCGAAAACCCCCAAAGCGGTAACTGCCCCGAAGTCAACCAAGGCAGCTCAACCTGTTGTGGTTGCCAAAAAAGCGGTGCCCGCTAAAACCAAACTTGTCGCTGTAGCTTCCCCACAAGCAGCTGTAGCGCCAAAGTCGGCTCATGCCCCTAAGGCAAAGGCCGCACCCGTGCCGTCCACTAAAAAGACGGCCTCTGTACCTGAAGCGAAACCTATGACTGTCAAAAAAGTGGCGACACCGACTCCCCCGGTCGCCCCAGCTACCGTAACGGCCGTGGCGGCGCCTGCTGCGCCCGACCAATTGATCCGTGCAACACGCCCCTCCGCTCGTTTGGCCCAAATCACAGTGCCTTCTTTGCCGCCTGCTGTGGCTTCGACCGCCGCCAAAGCCAGCTTTATGCCCAGCGCACCCGTGGCGGTGGTTGCTGCGCCTTTTGCGCCGATCAAGAAAGATCCCAAATTGGCCAACAACTGGAAGACCAAAGAGGTTGATCAACTCAGCGATGCTGAAATATTGGCCATGCCAGACGCGGAGTACATGAACAACGTGCAAATGGCGTATTTCCGCCGCAAGTTGTCGATGTTGAAGCAGGAAATCCTGAACAGCGCGGGAGCCACTACAGAGCATCTGCGTGAAGACACAGTGGTGGTGCCTGATCCTGCTGACCGTGCCACGATCGAGGAAGAGCACGCTTTGGAGCTGCGTACCCGTGACCGCGAGCGCAAGCTGCTCAAGAAAATCGAACAGTCGATTGTGTTGATTGACGCCGGTGAATACGGTTACTGCGATGAAACAGGAGAGCCTATCGGTGTGGGTCGTTTGTTGGCACGCCCTACCGCGACACTGTCTTTGGAAGCTCAACAACGTCGCGAGTTGAAGCAAAAAATGTTCGGTGACTGAGTTAAAAAAAGTTGTGTCCAAACGTAAAAAAACCCCTTCTCAGGGGTTTTTTTACGTCCGGTTTCAGTCCTGAAAGGACAAAAATTGATTTTTTGCATTTCATGCATTTGCCATTTTTGTATTTTTAATGTCCTTCAGGAGTTACTTTCATTGCCGATCGTAAGTGCCTAATTTACATGGAAATTTCACCTTTGGTCAGGTTTAAATTCAGCGCTAAGCCCTTGATTTCATTGAAAAAAATCGATCTACACCTGTTGAGTTGTGCTGAATTCCTGATACAGTGCAAAAAAGTGCAATTAAGTGGGGAAAAGTGTCTCTGCTGGTGCTTCTTAACTGAAAAAGGTCGTTACAGTGTTTCAAGGGGCTTCATCGCTGAGTCTGGATGCCAAAGGGCGGTTGTCTGTACCGACCCGGCACCGTGACGTCCTGAGCGCCACGGCGCAGGGTCAGCTGACGATCACCAAGCACCCGCACGGCTGCCTGATGGTGTTCCCTCGCCCCGAATGGGAGAAGTTCCGCGAACGCATCGCCGCATTGCCCATGTCGGCCCAGTGGTGGAAGCGAATCTTTTTGGGCAATGCCATGGATGTCGACATGGACAGCACTGGGCGCGTGTTGATCTCCCCCGAGTTGCGTCAAGCGGCTGGCATTGCCAAAGACACCATGCTGCTGGGCATGGGCAACCATTTTGAGTTGTGGGACAAAGCCACTTACGACGCGCAAGAAGCGCAGGCCATGCAGGGTGACATGCCCGATGTGTTCAAGGATTTTTCGTTCTGAACGCCATGACCGAATCTGCATTGACCCACACCACCGTGCTTTTGAATGAAGCAGTGGACGAATTGCTGCAAGCCTCGGCTGGGGCGGAGGGCACTTATGTGGACGCCACATTTGGCCGAGGGGGGCACTCGCGCTTGATTCTTTCGCGACTCTCGGCCCAAGGACGTTTGCAGGCTTTTGATAAAGACTTGGAAGCCATTGCTGAAGCGGGACGCATCGAAGACGCCCGCTTTTCGATCCGCCATGAAGGCTTTTCAAATTTGGGCGAACTGCCCCCTGGCAGTGTTGACGGCGTCTTGATGGACTTGGGCATCAGCTCTCCCCAGATCGACAGCCCCGAGAGGGGTTTTTCTTTTCGTTTTGAGGGCCCACTCGATATGCGCATGGATACCACGCGCGGCGAGAGTGTGGCCGATTGGCTGGCAACAGCCACAGTGGATCAAATCACGGAGGTGATACGTGACTATGGCGAAGAACGGTTTGCTTTTCAGATTGCAAAGGCGCTTGTGGCTCGCCGACAAGAGCGGGGCCCAATTTCAACCACCACCGATCTGGCCCAGCTCGTGGCTGACACGGTCAAAACTCGCGAGCCGGGCCAGAACCCTGCAACGCGGACATTTCAGGCTTTTCGGATTTTCATCAACGCAGAGCTTGCGGAGCTCGAACAAGCGCTAGAGGCCAGCTTGCATGTGTTGGCACCCGGAGGGCGTTTGGTGGTCATCAGTTTCCATTCGCTGGAAGACCGCATCGTCAAACAGTTCATGGCCAAGCACTCCAAAGAGGTGGTGGACCGCCGCGTGCCATTTGCCGAGCCCGTCAAGATGCGCCTGAAGACCCATGGCCGCATTCGGCCAAGCGAAGCTGAGGTGCGCGGCAACCCCCGTTCACGCAGCGCCATCATGCGTATGGCCGAGCGCACCGAGGTGCCGGCATGACGCGCTTGAGTATTTTCCTCTTGGTGGCGGTCGTTGCCAGTGCGCTTGTCTTGGTGCACAGCCAATACGAGACGCGCCGTTTGTTTATGGCGTTGGAGTCTGCACGCAAAGAGTCCAAGCGGCTGGAGGTGGATGAAGATCGTCTTCAGGTTGAGCGCCGAGCGCAAGCCACGCCTTTGAGGGTTGAGCAAATTGCGCGGCAGCAACTGCAAATGCGTGCAGCCTCCCCGGCGATCACCCAATATGTGTCAGTCAAGGATGCCGTGCAGTCGGGTCAGGCGGTGCGCCCATGAGCCGCAGCGTTCAACTGTCATCCAGCCCCTTGTTGGCCAGCAAAACGCCGGTGTGGCGCAGCAAATTCATTGTGGCTGCAATTGCATTGGGTTTCACGGGCTTGATTGCCCGTGCCGCTTATGTCCAAGTGATTGCGAATGACTTTTTCATTCGCCAAGGCGAAGTGCGTTTTGCCCGCACATTGACTTTGCCTGCCAACCGTGGCCGTGTGCTTGATCGCAATGGCATGTTGCTGGCATCGAGCGTGCCAGCGCCCAGCATTTGGGCCAACCCCGAAGACATTGAGCGCGATCCGGCCAAGCTGCGCGAGTTGGCACGTTTGCTGGAGATGTCGCCAGCCGAGCTGGATAAAAAACTCAAGGACGATGAAAAAACATTTGTCTGGTTGCGCAGACAACTTGATGAGCCGGTGGTCAAGCAAATCTTGGCGCTGGGTATCAAGGGCGTTTATGACATCAAGGAGTACAAACGCTTGTACCCCGAGGGTGAAGCGGCAGCCCACATTGTGGGCTTTACGAATGTGGAAGACCAAGGCCAGGAGGGTGTGGAGCTGGTTTTCCAGAAGCAACTGTCTGGCAAGTCAGGATCGCGCCGAGTCATCAAGGACCGTCTGGGACGTGTCGTTGAAGACGTGGGTGAGACTGTCCCTCCGGTCGATGGTGAGGATTTGCAGCTGAGCATAGACAGCAAAGTGCAATTTTTTGCGTATCAAAAGTTGCGCGAAGCCGTGTTGGAAAACAAAGCCAAAGCCGGCAGTGTGGTGGTGCTCGATGCTCAGTCCGGTGAAATCTTGGCCTTGGCCAACTACCCCAGCTACTCGCCAGACAAGCGTGTCAACCTGAGTGGTGAGCAACTGCGCAACCGCGCATTGACCGATACTTTCGAGCCGGGCTCCACCATGAAGCCCTTCGCGGTGGCATTGGCGTTGGAAAAAGGGTTGGTCAAACCCGAAACACCAATTCAGACGGCACCAGGTCGCATCACCATCACCGGCTCCACCATCACCGATGCACACCCTCATGGTGTACTCACTGTGAACGAGGTGATTCAGAAATCGAGCAATGTGGGCACGGTCAAGATGGCCATGCAGATGCAGCCGCGAGAGATGTGGGAAATGTATGCCCAGGTGGGTTTTGGCCAAAAGCCCCAGCTGCCATTTCCTGGCGTGGTCAGTGGTCGTTTGCGGCCCTACAAAACATGGCGACCCATTGAGCAAGCCACCATGAGTTATGGCTATGGCATCTCCGGCAGCTTGTTTCAAGTGGCCCGTGCATATACCGTGTTCGCACGGGATGGTGAGGTGGTTCCGGCGACCTTGATGAAGGCCGAAACCCAGGTGCCAGGCGTGCGTGTGATCAGTGCGGAAAACGCCAAGGCCATGCGAAAAATGTTGCAAATGGCAGCTGGCCCAGGCGGTACTGGGCAAAAAGCACAGACCATGGGCTATTCGGTGGGCGGTAAAACGGGCACTGCCCACAAGCAAGAGGGCAAAGGCTACGCCGGCAAAAAGTACCGAGGTTTCTTCGTGGGTATGGCGCCCATCGAAGCACCACGCATTGTGGTGGCGGTCATGATTGATGAACCCAGCAACGGTCGTTATTTCGGTGGCGATGTTGCGGCACCTGTGTTCAGTCAGACGGTGCAGCAAACATTGCGTTTGATGGGGGTTCAGCCCGATATGGCGGTCAAGCCGCAAATCGTGGCCAAGTCGGTCGAGGAGTCGTTCTGATGCAAATACTGCACAGCATCCTTGAAGCCACGAGCTGGTTGCGTGCGAACGTGACAGGAGAGCTGCGTACGGACAGCCGCTTGGTGCAGCCTGGCGATGCATTCATTGCCTGGCCAGGAGCCGCTACAGACGGACGTCGGTACTTGGCGCAAGCGCTGCAACAAGGCGCTAGCGCTTGTCTGATGGAAATGAACGGACATGAGGCTTGGCTGGAGGGGCTACCGATGGATGCGCAGCAGAAGCTGGCGACCATGTCAGAACTGAAGGCACAAACAGGCGGGATTGCCGATGCCTATTACCGCCACCCAAGCCAAGCGATGAACGTTTTGGCAGTGACCGGCACCAACGGTAAAACATCCACCGCTTGGTGGCTTTCGCAGGCCTTGTCTTCCGGTGTGTTGCAACAACCATGTGGTTTGGTGGGCACTTTGGGTGTGGGCCGGGCCTCTAACTTGGTGTCGACCGGCATGACCACGCCCGACCCTGTTTTGCTGCAGCGCCAGTTCAGGGTCTTTGTCGATGAGGGGGTTGGGCATTGCGCCATCGAGGCTTCATCGATTGGTCTGGCTGAGCACCGCTTGGATGGCACACAGATTCGAGTCGCCGTGTTCACCAATTTCACACAAGACCATCTCGACTACCACGGCGATATGGCCAGCTATTGGTCTGCAAAGGAAGTCTTGTTTGCTTGGCCTGGTTTGCAGGCCGCAGTCATCAACATGGATGATGCACAAGGAGCCTTGTTGGCCCAGCGCCTGAGCAAAAGTGCTTTGGATGTGTGGTCGTGCTCTCGTCAAGGCGCCGCACGCTTGCAAGCCCGGCTTTTGCCCAGTCCTGATGGCTTGGCCTTCGAGGTGAGTGAAGGTGTCCAGACGCAGACTTTGTACACCCAACTCATGGGTGACTACAACGTGGACAACCTGTTGGCTGTGATCGGCAGCTTGCGCGCTTTGGGCGTGAGCTTGGCCGATGCTGTGCAGTCTTGCGCACATTTGACAGCCGTGCCGGGGCGTATGCAGCGTGTCGTGTCAGATGCTGGTGATCAAGCATTGCCATTGACGCTGGTCGATTACGCCCACACGCCCGATGCGGTATCGCAAGCGCTGTCTGCTTTGCGTTCGCAGGCGCAAGTGCGCGGCGGACGTCTGTGGTGTGTGTTGGGCTGCGGGGGTGACCGTGATGCAGTTAAGCGTCCTCTGATGGCAGCAGCAGCAGAGGCCGTCGCCGATCACGTGGTGCTGACCAGCGACAACCCCCGATCTGAATCGCCAGAAGCTATTTTGAATGCCATGCGGGCCGGACTGCGACAGCCTGAGATGGCACAAATCCAAGTGGATCGTGCTGTTGCGATTGTCGAGGCCGTGATGCAGGCGGCACCAGCGGATGTGATTTTGATCGCAGGAAAAGGCCACGAAACCACCCAAGAAATTATGGGGGTGCGCCACCCATTTTCGGATGTGTCTCAGGTGCAGTCGGCTTTGCAACAGCGGGCAGAAAAACGCTTAGGAGTGGCCGCATGAACGCCGTCCATTCACCCATGAGGTTGTCACTGAATTTGGCGTTGACTTGGTTGAGTCATGGCCGTGGTGTCAATCTGCAGTCTGTTGTGGCCGATCGCATCCATACCGACAGTCGCAGTTTGCAAGCGGGAGACCTCTTTGTGGCGCTGCGCGGCGAGCGGTTTGATGGCAACCAGTTCATCGCTCAAGCCATGGCGCAAGGTGCTGTGGCGGTCGTTTGTGAAGCCTCTGGAGAGGCCCAAGCCATGGCGGTTGGCTTGCCTGCACTGGTGGTGCCGGATGCCCGCATCGCTTTGGGCGAACTGGCGACAGGCTGGCGTACCCAGTTTGACTTGCCCCTGATAGGTGTGACGGGCAGCAACGGTAAAACCACGGTGACTCAGATGATCGCCTCTATTTTGCGCGCTCATGCCGGCTTCAATGCGTTGTCGACACAAGGCAATCTGAACAACGATATCGGTGTGCCTTTGACCTTGTTCAATTTGCGAGAGCACCATCGGATGGCGGTGGTCGAATTGGGCATGAACCATCCCGGTGAAATCGCTTACCTGGCGCGCCTGGCGCAACCGACCGTGGCGATGGTCAACAATGCACAGCGGGAACACCAAGAGTTCATGGGCACGGTACAAGCCGTCGCCTATGAAAATGGCGCCGTTTTGCAGGCTTTGCCCTCGAACGGTGTGGCCGTCTTTCCTGCCGATGAAGAATTCACATCCGTATGGCAGTCCTTGTCCGGCGAACGCACACAGCGCACATTTGCATTGTCCGCCGATCATGCCGATGCAGATGTCCGTGCTGCTGTGGTGCATTGGCAATCAGGGGCTTGGCAATTCACCCTGAAGACCGATGAAGGCACGGCACCAGTGCGATTGCACATTGCCGGTCGTCATAACGTCAAAAATGCCTTGGCAGCCAGTGCTTGCGCGCTCGCTGCAGGTGTGCCCTTGGAGGCTGTCGCTCAAGGACTGCAGGCATTTGAGCCTGTCAAAGGACGGTCGCGCGCCTCGGTGTTGCATACAGATATCGGCGATATCACTTTGGTGGACGACACCTACAACGCCAACCCGGATTCTGTGCGGGCTGCGATGGATGTATTGGCCGAATTGCCTGCGCCACGTTTGTTTGTCTTGGGTGACATGGGCGAAGTGGGTGATCAGGGACCGCAGTTCCATGCAGAAGTGGGCGCATACGCCGCAGAGTGTGGCATTGAGGACTTGTACACGTTGGGCGAATTGGGGATCCACGCAGCACGCGCATTTGGACAGGCGCGACATTTTGAAAGCATGGACAGCTTGCTCGAGACCGTCATCCAAAACGTTGCCCATTTTCAGAGCGTGGTGGTTAAAGGCTCTCGCTTCATGAAGATGGAACGTGTAGTCGAGGTCTTGCAGTCACAAGTCTCAGTCAAAAAAAATCATCAGAACAATAAAGGGGAGGCCCATGCTGCTTAGTTTGGCCCAATGGTTGCAAATTTCGTATCCAGAGCTGGGGTTTTTGCGCGTATTCCAGTACATCACGTTTCGTGCTGTGATGGCGGCGATGACTGCGCTGCTGATTGGTTTGGCAGCGGGTCCCTTTGTGATTCGTCGCTTGACTTCACTCAAGATCGGCCAACCGATCCGAGGCTATGGCATGGAGTCGCACCTGTCCAAAAGTGGTACGCCGACCATGGGCGGCGTCCTGATTTTGTTGTCGATTGCCATTTCAACATTGCTGTGGTTTGACCTGTCCAATCGTTTTGTCTGGATTGTGCTGATCGTGACTTTGGGTTTTGGTGCCATCGGATGGGTGGATGACTGGCGCAAAGTGGTCAACAAAGACCCCGAAGGCATGCGTTCACGTGAAAAGTATTTCTGGCAGTCGGTGATCGGCTTGCTTGCGGCCTTGTACTTGGTGTTCAGCATTTCTGAAGTTTCCAATTTGCGGGTGCTGGACTTGTTTGCCAAATGGGTGATGTCAGGATTTGACGTCAGCCTGCCACCGAAAGCGGGTTTGCAGGTGCCGTTTTTCAAGGAAATCAACTACCCCTTGGGTGTGTTGGGTTTTGTGGTCATGACCTATTTGGTCATTGTCGGCGCCAGCAATGCTGTCAATTTGACCGATGGTTTGGACGGCCTGGCGATCATGCCGGTGGTCATGGTGGGCTCGGCATTGGGCGTTTTTGCTTACGTGACGGGCAGTTCGGTGTATTCCAAATACCTGTTCTTCCCCCACATTCCAGGCTCTGGCGAGCTGATGATTTTTTGTGCGGCCATGGCCGGTGCTGGTTTGGCATTTTTGTGGTTCAACACCCACCCTGCACAAGTGTTCATGGGCGATGTAGGCGCATTGGCGTTGGGTGCTGCCTTGGGAACCATTGCGGTCATCGTGCGGCAGGAAATCGTGCTGGCCATCATGGGGGGCATCTTTGTGGTCGAAGCCTTGTCGGTCATGGCGCAGGTGGCTTACTTCAAGTACACCAAGAAAAAATATGGCGAAGGCCGCCGCATCCTGAAGATGGCCCCTTTGCACCACCATTTCGAGAAAAGTGGCTGGAAAGAAACGCAAGTCGTGGTGCGTTTCTGGATCATCACCATGTTGTTGTGTTTGGTCGGCTTGTCGACCTTGAAGCTGAGGTAAACCATGCAGCTCCAAGGTCAACACGTTCTGATTCTCGGTTTGGGTGCGTCGGGCCTGGCGATGGCCCGTTGGTGCGCCCAAGCGGGTGCCAGCGTGACCGTGGCCGATACACGTGAAACACCGCCTCAGTTGAACACTTTGCAAGCAGAATGGCCTGCAGTGTGCTTTGTGTCAGGTCCTTTTGCTGCCAGTCTGGTCGAAGGCACGCTGATCAGGGCCGTGTTTCGCAGCCCCGGGCTGGCACCAGAGGTTGTAGCTCCCGTGGTGGATGCTGCGCGGGCGATGGGGCTGTGGGTGGGTGGGGAATTGAGTTTGTTTGCCGCAGGCTTGCAGGATTTGAAAGCACGTTTCGGCTACGCACCTGAAGTTTTGGCCATCACGGGCACCAATGGCAAGACCACTGTGACATCGTTGACCGGACAGTTGGTGGCGCGTGCAGGCAAGACAGTGAAAGTGGCGGGCAACATTGGCCCCACCTTGCTGGATACGTTGTCTGAAGCCATTGTTCAGGCGCAAACGCAGCTTGAACAAGCGGCAGCCGATCAAGACGCTGAGCAGAACACTGAATTGGCGAGCGCCCCAGAAAATTCGGTCGCCAAAGCCGACGAGGTGAAGGCCGCGTCGCTGCAAGCCGCTTCGCACCAAGCGGATGTTTCGCCCATCGGGGACGAAAAACAGATCGAACCAGAACAAGCGAGCAGCATGCTGGCCCGTCATTCGGAAGAGGACATCACTCTGAGCTCGGGTGAGGACATCGGTGATGCTGTGGTGGCTTTGCCTGCGCCTGTGGTTTCATTGGATCCGATGGCGCAAGCATTGCCCCAGGTCTGGGTGCTGGAGTTGTCGAGTTTTCAGTTGGACAGCAGTGAGGGCTTCGAACCCACCGCTGCCACTGTGTTGAATATTTCACAGGATCATCTGGACTGGCATGGCTCCATGGCCGCATATTCAACAGCCAAGTCTCGCATCTTTGGGGCGCAAGCTTTGATGGTGCTCAACCGCGAAGACTCGCAGGTCATGACCATGCGGCCCGCACCTGTGCGTGTGAAATTGCAAAAGCCACTGGAGCGGGCTTGTCTGACCTTTGGCGGCGACATGCCTACCCGGCCGGGTGATTACGGCATTGAGGTCATGAACGGCATGACCTGGTTGGTGCGGGCCTTGGAGGCCGATGAAACACGCCGCCGTCGCAAAGACGAAGTCGAAGACTTGCACATTCAACGCCTGATGCCTGCAGACGCGTTACGCATTCGTGGTCGCCACAACGCGGTCAATGCACTGGCCGCTCTGGCCTTGGCGGGCAGTGCGGGCTGTGCTTTAGGTCCTATGCTGTACGGATTGCGTGAATACAGGGGGGAGTCGCATCGCGTAGAGCCTGTGGCCATCGTCAATGAGGTGGAGTACTTTGACGACAGCAAAGGCACAAATGTGGGTGCCACGGTGGCCGCCTTGCAGGGCTTGGGTGCTGACCGGCGTGTGGTGGTCATTTTGGGCGGTGATGGCAAGGGGCAGGATTTCGCCCCGTTGTGTGATCCCGTTTCGCGTTATGTGCGTGGTGTGGTGTTGATCGGGCGAGATGCATCGCGTATTCGCGAAGTGTTGCAAGACAGCGGTGTGCCTTTGGAAGATGCCATCGATATGCACGCTGCCGTGGTGCAAGCCAGTGGCATAGCCCGTGCCGGAGATGCGGTGTTGATGTCGCCTGCGTGCGCCAGTTTCGACATGTTTGACAACTATGGCCACCGTGCCCAAGTGTTTTGCGATGCCGTGGCTGAACTGGCGGATGCAGCAGGTGTCACGATGGAGGGCGGTGTATGAGTGGAGCCCTGACTTTTTCTCAACGTCTTCAGGCCGGCATGAGTCGCTTGACCGGACTGATCGGGGGGGGCTTGGGTGCGCAAGCTACTCAGGGTCAAAGCTTGCCTGTCAATTTGGGTAGCTATGACTTCGCACGGCAGACCCCGGGAGGAGCCACGCGTTTGCAAGGTGTCGATCAAGCCCTGGTCTGGGTGGTGGTGGCCTTGCTCATGTGGGGCATGGTCATGGTCTATTCGGCATCGATCGCGATGCCAGATAACCCTCGTTTCTCTCGCTACGCACAAACCCATTTCTTGACACGCCATGTCATTTCGATGGCGGTGGGCTGCGTCATGGCTTTGCTGGCGTTTCAGGTGCCGACGAGCACTTGGGAAAAAGTGGCTCGTCCCATGTTTGTGTTGTCGCTGGTGTTGTTGGCTTTGGTGCTGATCCCCTTCATTGGCAAGGGCGTCAACGGTGCGCGGCGCTGGATCTCTTTTGGCATCATGAATTTTCAGCCGTCCGAGTTGGCCAAATTCGCGACCATCATTTACGCCGCCGATTACATGGTGCGCAAGATGGAAGTGAAAGAACGCTTCTTCCGTGCGGTACTGCCCATGGGCGCTGCTGTGGTGGTGGCAGGGGTGTTTTTGTTGGCCGAGCCCGACATGGGGGCCTTTATGGTGATCGCCATCATCGCCATGGGCATTCTGTTTTTGGGTGGCGTCAATGCCCGCATGTTCTTCATGATTTTTGCTGTTTTGGTGGGGGCATTTGTCGTGATGATTGCCGCATCACCTTGGCGACGTGATCGAATTTTTGCTTATTTGGATCCCTTCAGCGCAGAGCATGCTTTGGGCAAAGGCTATCAACTTTCGCACTCTTTGATCGCCATCGGGCGCGGCGAGGTTTGGGGTGTTGGCCTCGGTGGCAGTGTGGAAAAACTGCACTGGTTGCCCGAGGCGCACACCGACTTCTTGCTGGCAGTGATTGGAGAGGAATTCGGTTTGGTGGGGGTGTCTTTGGTGATCTTCATGTTCTTGTGGCTCAGTCGCCGCATCATGGTGATTGGCCGTCAGGCGATCGCACTGGACAGGGTGTTTTCGGGATTGGTGGCTCAAGGTGTGGGCATCTGGATTGGTTTCCAATCCTTCATCAACATGGGGGTGAACCTGGGTGCTTTGCCGACCAAGGGCCTGACCTTGCCACTGATGAGTTACGGCGGCTCGGCCATCATGATGAATTTGATCGCCATTGCGGTGGTGTTGCGCATTGATGCTGAGAACAAGCAAATGATGCGGGGAGGCCGATCATGAGCATGAAATGCGCCCTCGTCATGGCTGGTGGAACCGGCGGCCATATTTTCCCGGGTCTGGCCGTGGCAGAAGCACTGCGTGATGCCGGTTGGCGCGTGCATTGGCTGGGCGTGCCCGGCAGTATGGAGCACGATTTGGTGCCGCCGCGTGGATTTGCATTTGAGTCGGTCGAATTCTCCGGTGTGCGCGGCAAAGGCATTCGCACTCTGGCCTTGTTGCCATTGCGCTTGCTGCGTGCGTTTTGGCAAAGCTGGCAAGTGGTGCGCCGCGTTCAGCCAGATGTGGTGCTGGGCTTGGGTGGTTACATCACCTTCCCTGGGGGCATGATGGCGAGCCTCTATGGCAAGCCGGTCGTGTTGCATGAACAAAACTCGGTGGCGGGGATGGCCAACAAGATGTTGGCGCAGGTGGCCGATCGGGTGTTTACCGCGTTTCCGGGTGTGTTCAAGACCGGTCAATGGGTGGGGAACCCGCTGCGCCGTGCGTTCACAGAACAAGCCACACCTGCCCAGCGTTTTGCTGGCCGGACGGGGCCCTTGCGCGTGCTGGTGGTGGGCGGCAGTTTGGGGGCCAAAGCGCTGAATGACATGGTGCCCAAGGCGCTGGCCTTGATGCCTGCGCCAACCCGCCCTGTGGTGACACACCAAAGTGGGGTAAAGCAAATTGACGCTTTGCGCGCTAACTATGAGGCTGCAGGCGTACAGGCTGATCTGACGCCATTCATTGACGACACGGCCAGCGCATTTGCGCAGGCCGATCTGGTGATTTGCCGCGCTGGTGCCAGCACGGTGACCGAGTTGGCAGCGGTGGGGGCGGCGGCCTTGTTCGTCCCCTTTCCTTTTGCAGTAGATGACCATCAAACCCGCAATGCGCAGTTTTTGGTGCAACACGGTGGAGGGTGGCTGGTGCAGCAGGCCGAGTTGACGGCTGAGGCCTTGGCTGAGCGATTGTCGGGTTTGACCCGTGAATGCTTGCTGGACTGCGCCCAAAAAGCCCATGAACAGAAAAAAACAAATGCGACACGGGAGGTCGTGATGGCTTGTGAGGAACTGGCAGCATGAAACACGCCATTCGAAAAATCCACTTCATCGGTATCGGTGGCTCGGGTATGAGCGGCATTGCCGAGGTTTTGCTCAATTTGGGTTATGCCATTTCAGGCTCTGACCTCTCAGACAGTGCCACATTGAGGCGCTTGGCTGCTTTGGGTATTGAGACGCACGTCGGACACTCTGCTCAAAACGTCAAAGACGCCGATGCGGTGGTCACCTCCACGGCCGTGAAAGCCGACAACCCGGAAGTGCTGGCGGCCCGTGAGCGCCACATTCCCATCGTGCCACGTGCAGTGATGCTGGCCGAACTGATGCGTATGAAGCAAGGCGTGGCCATTGCGGGTACGCACGGCAAAACTACCACCACCAGTTTGGTGGCCAGTGTGTTGGCCGAGGCGGGCTTGGACCCGACCTTTGTGATTGGTGGCCGTTTGAACAGCGCGGGAGCGAACGCCAAGCTGGGTACGGGTGACTACATCGTGGTCGAAGCCGATGAGTCGGATGCCTCTTTCCTGAACCTGCTGCCGGTGATGGCGGTGGTGACCAACATCGATGCCGACCACATGGAAACCTATGGTCATGATTTGGCACGGTTGAAGTCCGCCTTTGTCGAGTTTTTGCATCGCATGCCTTTTTATGGCACAGCGATTGTGTGTTCGGACGACCCAGGTGTGCAGTCCATCGTGAACGACATTGCTCGCCCCGTGACAACCTATGGTCTCAATGAAGGTGCACAAGTGCGTGCCGTGGAGGTACGTGCCGAACATGGGCAGATGCACTTCACTGTTCAACGGCGCAATGGTGTGACCTTGCCTGATCTGCATTTGGTGCTCAATTTGCCCGGCAATCACAATGTGCTCAATGCGCTGGCGGCCGTGGCGGTTGCGGTGGAGTTGGGTGTGGATGATGCGGCAGTGCAGCGTGCACTCGCGGGCTTCAAAGGAGTGGGACGCCGCTTTCAGCGTTATGGCGATGTGGCCGTCCCCGGTGGTGCGGGGCGCTTCACGGTGATCGACGACTACGGTCACCATCCGGTCGAGATGGCGGCCACCCTGGCTGCGGCCCGTGGCGCATTTCCAGGTCGCCGCTTGGTGTTGGCGTTCCAGCCGCACCGTTACAGCCGCACGCGCGATTGCTTTGAGGATTTTGTGAAAGTGATCGGCCAAGGCTGCGATACGGTTTTGTTGTCCGAGGTCTATGCTGCGGGCGAAGCCCCCATTGTGGCGGCCGATGGTCGGTCACTGGCTCGTGCTTTGCGTGTGGCGGGTAAGGTTGAGCCGGTGTTTGTCGACGCCATCGCCGATATGCCACAAGCGGTCTTGAGCAATGCACGTGATGGCGATGTGGTGATTTGCATGGGCGCAGGCTCCATCGGGGCCGTGCCAGCGAAGGTGGTCGAGATGGGAGGTGCCGCATGAGCGTTTCCAATTGGGGCAAGGTGGCTGTGCTCATGGGAGGACGCTCCGCTGAGCGTGAAGTCTCCCTCATGTCTGGGCAAGGTGTTCTCAGTGCGCTGAACGCCAGCGGCGTAGATGCCCACGCATTCGATCCTGCTGAGCGTGACCTAAGTGAGTTGAAACGAGAAGGCTTTGACCGTTGTTTCATCGCTCTGCATGGTCGCTATGGTGAAGATGGCACAGTGCAAGGCGCTTTGGAGCTGATGGGCATCCCCTATACGGGTTCAGGAGTGATGGCTTCGAGCATTGCCATGGATAAAACCATGACCAAGCGGGTCTGGCTGGCTGAAGGCTTGCCCACACCTGCCTATGTTTTGGTGCACCGTGACCGTTTGGGGCAAGTTTCGCTTGACGAGCTGATCGCCACCCTCGGCTTGCCCATGATCGTCAAACCCGCACGCGAAGGCTCCTCTATCGGTGTGACGAAGGTGTTAACCGCTCAAGAGCTGCCCGCTGCATTGGCTGCCGCAAGTGTGTGTGATGCCGATATCTTGTGCGAACAGTGCATCGTCGGCGACGAAGTAACTTGTCCCGTCATGGGGGCTGAAGAAAACAGCCAAGCCTTGCCAGTGATCCGAATTGTGGCGCCTGCCGGGAACTACGATTACCAAAACAAGTACTTCACCGATGACACCCAGTACCTGGTCCCCTCAGGCTTGCCGGTTGCAGAAGAGTCTGCCATCGAGGCTTTGGTGGTCAAGGCCTATCAGGTGCTGGGCTGCAGAGGGTGGGGACGCATTGACGTGATGATCGATGCGCTCACACGGCAACCTTATTTGCTCGAAATCAACACCTCGCCGGGCATGACGGGCCATTCTTTGGTCCCCATGTCTGCACGTGCAGCAGGCATCAGCTACGAAGCGCTGTGCTGTCAGCTGCTGGCCTCGGCTTCGCTGGACCATGTGCAGGAGACTTTGGGGTGAACAAAGCCATGCCTTTGCCGCTGGATATTCGGCTCATGAACATGACGGCAGCGTTGCTGACGGTGGTGTTTGTGCTGCTGATTTTGTCTGGTGGGGCTTGGTGGCTGCTGCGGCATCCGGTGTTTTCTATTCAGGCGATCACCGTCCAAGGTGATGTGACTCGAAACAACGCGGTCACTTTGCGTGCCAATGTGATGCCGCAATTGAATGGCAATTTTTTCACCATCAAGTTGGACCGTACGCGTGAAGCCTTTGAGGCGGTGCCTTGGGTTCGGGGTGCTGTGGTGCACCGTGATTTCCCCAACAAGTTGAGAGCCGTTTTGGTCGAGCACGAACCTATGGCACTTTGGGGTGATGAAGGTTCGAACAAGATGGTGAACCAGCAAAGTCGTGTGTTTGAGGCGAACGTAGAAGATGCGGATGTGGATCGACTGCCACGGCTCAAGGGGCCGGAAGACCAGTCGGCGGTCGTTGTAGAGATGTACCGACACCTGCAGCCTATTTTTGTGGCCATGGACATGGGCATTGAGCAGCTTGAATTGACACCACGCGGAAGCTGGCGTGTTCTGACGCAAAACGGGGCGTTGCTGGAGCTGGGGCGAGGCAGTGAGGCGGAAGTGGGGACTCAACTGAAGATTTTTTTCAGAACGCTTTCACAAGTCACGGCACGTTATGGACGAACGCCCACTGCATTGGCAGGGGCTGATTTGCGACACAAAGATGGTTATGCCTTGCGTTTGCGTGGTGTGACCACGCTGGAAGCGCAAGCTCAGAAAAAACCTTGAGCGATCAAGGCACAGGAATGAAACGGAAACGGTGAGTCAAATGGCAAAAGAGTACAAAGATCTGGTCGTTGGTTTGGATATCGGCACATCCAAAGTCATGGCCGTCGTGGCCGAGGTGATGCCCGATGGAACGCTGAAAATTGCCGGATTGGGCATTGCGCCGGGCAATGGCTTGAAGCGCGGCGTTGTGGTCAACATCGATGCCACCGTGCAAAGTATTCAACAGGCGCTCAAAGAAGCCGAGTTGATGGCCGACTGCAAGATCACACGGGTCAATGTCGGCATCACGGGGAGCCATATCCGGGGGATCAATTCCAGCGGCATGGTGGCGATCAAGGACAAAGAAGTGACACAAGCCGATGTGGCGCGTGTGATGGAGACTGCGCGCGCAATCAACATTTCCACCGATCAACGCTTGTTGCTTGTGGCTCCACAAGAGTTCGTCATTGACGGTCAGGAAGTCAAAGAGCCCATCGGAATGAGTGGCATGCGACTTGAAGCCAAGGTGCACATCGTGACGGGCGCACAAAGTGCTGCAGAAAACATCATCAAGTGCGTACGCCGTTGTGGCCTCGAAGTGGATCAGCTGCTGCTCAACCCCCAATCATCGAGCTTGGCCGTGCTGTCAGAAGACGAGCGTGAGTTGGGTGTGGTGTGCGTGGACATCGGTGCCGGCACAACCGATGTGGCGATCTTTGCCAATGGTTCGATCCGCCACACTGCGGTGATCCCGATTGCGGGTGACTTGATCACCAGCGACATCGCCATGGCTTTGCGCACACCCACCAAGGACGCAGAAGACATCAAGGTCGAAAGCGGTTACGCCAAGCAATTGCTGGCCGATCCCGATGCGCAGGTGGAGGTGCCCGGTTTGGGTGATCGCGGCCCCCGCATGCTCAGCCGCCAAGCCTTGGCTGGCGTGATTGAGCCCCGCATCGAAGAGATCTTCTCGCTGGTGCACCAGGTCATCCGCGAGTCGGGCTACGAAGAAGTGCTGTCTTCCGGCATTGTGCTCACAGGCGGTAGCGCCGTGATGCCCGGCATGGTCGAGCTGGGTGAGGACATCTTCCTCAAGCCAGTGCGCCGTGGCCTGCCCAAATATGCAGGCGGCCTCGCCGACATGGTGAGTCAGCCCCGTGCAGCCACCGTGATGGGCCTCTTGGAAGAAGCCCGCTTGGCCCGTCTGCGTGGTTACAAAGTCACCCAAAAGAAGAGTTCAGTGAACAACGCTTTTGGCCGCTTCAAAGACTTCATTGTGGGGAACTTCTGATGAACTGGAAAAAAAGATTTCTGGCCAGAGGCAGTCCGCCGGTTTCCCGACCGTGTCGATGTTGACACCCCTCTCGAACAAAAAAGTATTTAGAAAAATTTTGGCAACTGCAAACAAATTTAGGAGTAGCACCATGACCATTGAAATGATCCAAACCGAAGAGTTCAACCAAGGCACCCAGATCAAAGTGATCGGTGTCGGTGGCGGCGGCGGCAACGCTGTCGAGCACATGATCGAGCGCCAAGTTCAAGGCGTTGAATTCGTGTGCGCCAACACCGACGCGCAGGCCCTGGCCCGCAGCGCGGCACACCGCTTTATCCAGCTGGGGCAGACGGGTCTGGGCGCTGGCAGCAAGCCTGAAAAAGGCCGTGAAGCCGCCGAAAGCGCTGAAGCCGACATTCGTGCCGCCATCGAAGGCGCACACATGTTGTTCATCACCGCCGGCATGGGCGGCGGCACAGGCACAGGCGCTGCGCCTGTGATTGCCCGCATCGCCAAAGAGATGGGCATCCTCACGGTGGGTGTGGTGACCAAACCTTTCGAATTCGAAGGTGGTCGTCGCATGTCCAATGCCGACCTGGGCATGCAGGAACTCGAAGCCAATGTGGATTCGTTGATCGTGGTGTTGAACGAAAAACTGCTGGAATTGCCTGGCGGCGAAGACATGACGCAAGACGAGGCATTTGCGCATGCCAACGACGTGCTGAAAAACGCCGTGGGTGGCATTGCCGAGATCATCAATGTGCCCGGTCATGTGAACGTCGACTTTGAAGACGTGCGCACCGTGATGGGCGAGCCCGGCAAAGCCATGATGGGCACAGCTGCCGCCAGCGGCCCGGACCGCGCCCGCATCGCGGCCGAGCAAGCTGTCGCTTGCCCTCTGCTCGAAGGTGTGGACTTGTCGGGTGCCAAGGGTGTGTTGGTGTTGATCAGCGCTGCCAAGGGTTCGCTCAAGTTGTCCGAGTCCAAGCAGGCGATGAACACCATCCGTGCTTACGCTTCGGAGAACGCCCATGTGATTTACGGCACTGCCTATGACGAAAGCCTGGGCGACGAGATCCGCGTGACTGTGGTGGCCACAGGCTTGTCCAAAGCCGGTGCACGCCGCACCGCGCCTCCTTTGCAAGTGCTGCGCACCGGTACCGACAACGTGCCTTTCACCATGGCTGGTCAGGATGCTGTGGCCAATTCATTGCACAGCGCTGCACCTTCGGCCACCAACGGCATGAACACACCAGCCATCTGGCGCAGCAACCGCACCCATGCGGCCGCCCGTGTGGACGGCATGGCCAATGCGGGCATGGACGACATCGAGATTCCCGCTTTCTTGCGCAAGCAAGCAGACTGATCTGCGGATCTGACGGTTATTTCTGGTGCTTTGGGGTCAGACGGGCGGGCGCCTGTCTGACCCCTTTTTGCGTGTACACACAGCTAGAACGCACAGTGCCAACGAGCTGGGCCGTCGGACTCGTCGCCACTTTGTGCTTATTCCTTTTCCGCCCCCTTGGATTTCTCGCCAATTAAAATACCGCCATGCTCGCTCAACGCACCCTCAAAACCTTGACCAAAGCCGTCGGCGTCGGCTTGCACAGCGGCCAGCGTGTCGAGTTGACCCTGCGTCCCGCAGCCCCGGACACGGGCATTGTGTTTCGCCGAATTGACCTGCCGGAGCCGGTCGACATCGCTGTGAACGCTGAGGCGGTGACCGATACCCGGCTGGCCTCCACGATTTCTGCCGACCAGGCCAAGGTGCTGACGGTCGAGCATCTGATGTCGGCCTGTGCCGGCTTGGGGATCGATAACCTGTACGTCGACATCACCGCCGAAGAGGTGCCTATTCTCGACGGCTCGGCTTCGTCTTTTGTGTTCTTGCTCCAAAGTGCGGGGGTGGTCGAGCAGCAGATGCCCAAGCGCTTTGTGCGCGTGCTCAAACCAGTAGAGGTGTCCGAAGGCGAGGGGGAGAACATCAAATGGGCGCGTTTGACGCCTTACCACGGTTACAAGCTGAGCTTTGAGATCGATTTCCGGCACCCCGCGGTGGACTCGACCGGGCAGCAAGTGGTGTTTGACATGTCTGAGGGTGTGTATGCCCGTGACATCGCCCGCGCCCGGACCTTTGGCTTTACCAAAGATGTGGAAATGCTGCGCGCCAACGGACTGGCTTTGGGGGGCGGGTTGGACAACGCGATCGTGATGGACGACTACCGCGTGCTCAATTCAGACGGGCTGCGCTACGACGACGAGTTCGTTAAACACAAAATTCTGGATGCGATGGGGGATTTGTACATTTTGGGCAAGCCGCTTTTAGCCGCCTACAGTGCATTCCGTTCAGGCCATGCCATGAACAACCGCTTGCTGCGTGAGTTGTTGTCACGCCCTGATGCTTACGAGGTGGTGACTTTTGACAAAGCCGCCGAGGCGCCCCGCGGGTTTGCCGCCTTGCAGCCCGCCTGGTGATGGATCACACGACGCATCTGCTGTATTTACACGGTTTCCGTTCATCGCCCCAGTCGGTCAAGGCCCGAAAGATGGCTGAAATCGTGCAAAGCCAACACCCGCGCGTGATCTGGTGGTGTCCCTCATTACCAGCTTCTCCCAAACAGGCCATCGAGATGGTGATGCAAGGCGTATCGACTTGGCCCAGAGACCGGATGGCCATCGTCGGGTCTTCTTTGGGGGGCTTTTATGCAGCCTGGCTGGCCCGGCAATTGGATTGCCCGGCCGTTTTGCTCAATCCGGCTGTGCATCCCGCACGCGATTTGGCACGCTACATCGGTGAACACCCGGCGTGGCATGACCCTGAGCAAAAAATCTTCTTTGATGCGGCGTATGTGCAGGAACTGGCCGAAATGGAAGCACAAACGGCACACGCAAAGGTCCGAACATTGGCCGTGGTCGCCAAAGGCGACGAGGTACTGGATTGGCGAGAAATGCTGGCCGCGCATCAAACCGGGCGGGTTTGCCTGGTCGAAGGCAGTGACCATGCACTGAGTGATTTCGTTGATTACGTGCCCGAAATCCTGGAATTTCTGCATTTGACTTGAACCCTGGGCCCGGCAGGGCGGTACCGCATGGGAAAATCGGTCCATGTACGCATTATTTGAAGAAGCCGGCAAATTCATGGCCGGACGCATCCTGTCTGAGGCTGAGGCCTCTGCTCAGGTGGAACTCGACTCGGGCAAACGGGTTAAAGTCAAAGCTGCAGCCATGCTGCTCAAGTTTGAAAAACCAGCCCCTGCCAGCTTGTTGAGCGAAGCCGCAGCTTTGAGTCAAAGCATTGAGCTGGAGCTGGCCTACGAATTCGCTTCGGATGAAGAATTCGGCTTTGCCGATCTTGCCAAAGACTATTTCAGTGACGGGGCCAGCACCGTGCAACAGGTGGCAGCATTGCTGCGCTTGCATGAGGCGCCGCATTATTTTCGTCGTGGTGGCAAAGGCCGCTACCGCAAAGCGCCAGCCGAAATCGTGCAACAGGCGCTGATTGCCATTGAAAAGAAAAAGCAGCTTCAGGCGCAGATCGAAGCGTGGTCGGCCGAATTGGTTGCAGGCGTTTGCCCAGACCCGATTCGGGAGCAGTTGTACAAAATTTTGTTCCGTCCAGACAAAAATACCCCCGAATACAAAGCGGTGGTCGAGGCCAGCAAGTCCAGCCAGACCGCGCCTTTGGCGCTGTTGCAAAACGCAGGGGCCATTGCATCGGCCTGGGATTTTCATTGGCAGCGTTTTTTGTTCGACCTGTTCCCGAAAGGCACGGGTTTCCCTGCTTTACAAGCCCCAGCCATCACCGACGAGTTGCCTTTAGCCCCGGTGCAGGCTTTTTCGATTGACGATTCGCACACCACTGAAATTGATGACGCCTTGTCGCTGCAAGGCTTGGGCAGCGGCACGGTCACGGTGGGCATCCACATTGCGGCACCGGGATTGGCCCTGACGCCGGGCAGCTCGATTGACCAGTTGGGGCGTCAGCGCTTGTCGACGGTCTATATGCCGGGCTACAAGATCACCATGTTGCCCGACAGCGTGGTGCAGGCCTACACCCTGATCGAAGGTCGTGATTGCCCGGCCGTGTCCTTGTATGTGACCTTCAGCGAAGACACGTTGGAGGTGCAAAAAACCGAAACCAAGCTGGAGCGCGTGCCGATCCTGGTCAACTTGCGGCATGACCAACTGGACGACCGCATCACCCGGGAATGGCTCGAAGGCGAAGACCCGAGCGACCATGCCGATGTGCCGGTCAGCCGTGCCACGCTCGGTTTTTTCTGGCGTTTGGCGCAAACTCTTAAGGCGCGGCGCGAGGTGGTGCGCGGCAAGCCCGAAAGCTTCAACCGTCCTGACTACAGTTTCAAGCTCGATCGTGCCCACAACGACACGCCGCCCACAGGCGAGGAGACTGTCCTGATTGGTACCCGCAAGCGCGGTGCCCCACTCGACTTGATGGTGGCCGAGGCCATGATTTTGGCCAACAGCACTTGGGGCCAGTGGATGGCCAGCTTCGGTGTGCCCGGCATTTACCGCAGCCAAGCCAGCATGGCACCCGGTGTGAAAGTACGAATGGGCACCAAGGCCTTGCCGCACGCAGGCATTGGCGTCCCCAGTTACGCCTGGAGCACATCGCCTCTGCGACGCTACACCGACCTGGTCAACCAGTGGCAAATCATCGCGTGCGCGCGCCATGGTGCAACCGCAGCCTTGGCCGCTCCCTTCAAGCCCAAAGATGCCGAGTTGTTCTCCATCATCAGCGGTTTTGATTCGGCCTATAGCGCCTACAACAGCGTGCAGTCCAGCATGGAGCGTTATTGGACGCTGCGTCATGTGCAGCAGCAA
>JAGNVG010000004.1:0-4240 GCA_017986605.1 Limnohabitans sp. | reverse complement strand
CGCAGGCACAACGCGCCAGCTCGCCCTTGCCACCTTCGGTGCACAACGACTCAGGTACGGACATCAGCGCCATGCAGCAGCAGATAGACGCTCTCAAGTTGCAGCAAATGCGTTTGCTGACCCAGCTTCAGCAGGAGCTGTCGGCTTTGGCGCAGGACAACGAGGGTGACAAGGCCCACGCACCCGATCGCCAGGCTCGGCAAGAGCGCCAGCAGCAGTTGACGCGGCAATTGGCCCAGATTGAGGAGCGGGTGCAAAAAAATCAAGGCGCCCCCCGAAAACGTTACATCAGTCCGGCTACGCGAGAAGCCGTCTATGCCCTTTATTACGACAAATTGAGGCGGACTATCGAGACTCGTGGGACGCTCAATTTCCCACAGGTGAATGGGCAAAAACTCTATGGCCAACTCACCATGGTGATCACCGTCGATGGTCGGGGGCGCCTCGTTCAGACTGAGGTGGCCAAGCCTTCCGGTCAGCCATTGCTGGACCAGCGGGCGGTGGCGATTGTGCGCAGTGCCGCGCCTTTTGACGCGTTCAGCGCTAACATGCGCCGGCAAGCCGATCAGATGGTGGTGGTCACGCGTTTTCAGTTTTCCAAGGATGGCACCTTGGAAACGCGCATGCTGGCCACAGAGCCCACGCGGCACTGACCACACTAAAGGATATTGATGCGCGCATTGGGTCGTTGGTTTTTTCTGGTTTTGATGGCCTTGTTGGGCTTGCAGCTGTTTTTCGTGTTGCGCACGGCCAGCATGGCCATCATCGCGCCTCAATCCACCAGTTTCGAGCGTTCGCAGATCTGGCAGATCGTGAGCCGGCAAGGGCAGCTGCCTTGGCGCCAGGAGTGGGTCGCGCGTCAAAACATCTCTGCCAGTCTGCAGCGGGCAGTCATTGCTTCTGAAGACGGCGCATTCACCCAACACGACGGTATTTGGTGGGACTCCCTGGAAAAGGCTTGGGAGAAAAATGCCAAGGCCAAAGCCGCGGCCGAACAGCGTGCCCAGCGTCGGCCCGATGCCAAGGCCCCCAATGTGAAAATCGTGGGAGGCTCCACCATCACACAACAGTTGGCTAAAAACCTTTTCTTGTCCGGTGAACGCACCTTGTTTCGCAAGGGGCAAGAAATGCTGATCACTTTGACCTTGGAGACCTTCTTGTCCAAGCAGAGAATCTTGGAGATTTACCTCAACAGTGTGGAGTGGGGCGAAGGAATTTTTGGTGCCGAGGCGGCTGCCCAGCATTACTTCAGGAAAAGCGCCGCCCGCTTGAACGATTGGGAAGCAGCTCGCTTGGCGGTCATGTTGCCTCGCCCACGCTATTTTGAACAACGTGCGCAATCGACCTATTTGGCCCATCGCGCTGAAATCATCCTGACCCGCATGGGCGACGTGGTGCTGCCATGAGCACGTTGACCAGGGCTGTGCCCCAAACCGTGCGGATCCTGGGCATTGACCCGGGTTTGCAAACCACGGGCTTCGGGGTCTTGGACATGACCGGTTCGCGCCTACAGTACGTGGCGAGTGGCGTGATCGAGACCACCCGTGAAGAAATGGGCAACTTACCGGCTCGGTTGAAGGTGATTTACGACGGCATTCGCGAAATCAATGCCCGTTACCAGCCCGATGTGGCCTCGGTCGAAATTGTGTTTGTCAACATCAACCCGCAAGCCACTCTTTTGTTGGGACAGGCTCGTGGTTGCTGCGTGACTGCACTGGTGTCGTGCGATTTGCCAGTGGCCGAGTACACCGCTTTGCAAATGAAGCAGTCGGTGACTGGCCATGGTCGCGCCGCGAAGTCGCAGGTTCAGGAAATGGTCAAACGCTTGCTCCAGCTGCCCGTGGTTCCACGCCAGGATGCTGCAGACGCATTGGGCATGGCCATCACGCATGCCCATGCCAGCCCCTCTATGAACAAGTTGGCCGCCCAGGGGGCGCTCAACCGCAAAACCCACGGCATGTTCCGCAGCGGCCGAAGCCACTGAGGGCGTCGATGCGACGTCCATCATTCAGCCTGAGATAATCTGCACCATGGTTTCAGTCATTCAAAAACCGACGCTGTTTCAGCATGTGCGGTATCTGCTCAAGGGTTTCGACGGCCCTTTGGCGTTTGCCGTGTTCATGCTTGCCTGTGCAGGCTTGTTGATCATGTTTTCTGCTGGCTATGACCATGGCACCCGGTTTGTAGATCACGGCCGGAACATGTTGCTGGCCGGAGCCATCATGTTTGTGGTGGCTCAGGTACCTCCGCAAAAACTCATGGCTTGGGCGGTGCCCGTCTACACCTTGGGGGTGGTGCTGCTCATCGCTGTGGCACTGTTTGGAATCACTAAAAAAGGGGCGCGACGCTGGGTTAATTTGGGCGTGGTGATCCAGCCGAGTGAAATCTTGAAAATTGCGCTGCCACTGATGTTGGCCGCATGGTTTCAAAAACGGGAAGGCCAACTTCGACCGTTTGACTTTGCAGTGGCTTTGCTCATTCTGGGCGCGCCGGTGGGTTTGATCATGAAGCAGCCTGATTTGGGGACTTCATTGCTCGTGCTGGCTGCTGGCTTGGCCGTGATCTTTTTCGCAGGCCTCAAATGGCGCTGGATTTTGCCGCCTGTTGTTTTGGGTCTTGTCGGGGTGGTGGTGCTGGTGATCATGGAGCCCTCTTTGTGTGCCGACGGCGTGGACTGGCGTGTCTTGCACGAATACCAGCGGCAACGTGTTTGCACCTTGCTGGATCCGGCACGTGACCCCTTGGGCAAAGGTTTTCACATTATTCAGGGCATGATCGCCATAGGCTCGGGTGGCTTTTGGGGCAAGGGCTTCATGCAAGGCACGCAAACCCACCTGGAGTTCATTCCCGAGCGCACAACCGACTTCATTTTTGCGGCATACGGTGAAGAGTTCGGGTTTGTGGGCGGCTTGTTCCTGATTTTTTGGTTTTTCTTTCTGGTCTACCGAGCCTTGGTGATTGCGGCCGATGCGCCCACCTTGTTCAGTCGTTTGCTGGCGGGCAGCATGGCCATGATTTTCTTCACTTACGCTTTTGTGAACATGGGCATGGTCAGCGGCATCTTGCCCGTGGTCGGGGTGCCGCTGCCCTTCATCAGCTATGGCGGCACGGCCATGGTGACCTTGGGGCTGGCGTTGGGCATCCTCATGTCGATTGCCAAAGCCAAGCAGCTGGTGCAAACATGAGACCTTTGACCCCTGTCGCCGTCGTGGGTGCCGGCAACATGGGGGGCGGCATGCTCAAGCGTTTGCGCCAACTCGGATGGACATTGGGGGTCTATGACTCAGACCCTGAGGCTCAGCGTGTTGCGGTTTCACGGGGTGCACTGTCTTGCAGCTCTGCGATGCAGGCGGCGCAACATTTGAGCGATACGGGTGTCTTGCTGGTGGCCGTGGTGGATGCCGCTCAAACAGAGTCGGTCCTCTGGGGTGAAAGCGGGGCAGTCCATGCCATGACGGCGGGGCAGACCGTCATGTTGTGTCCAACTTTGGGGCCTGCCACGGTGCAAAACCAAGCTGAACGGCTGGCGCTAAGAGGGATCGATTTGATGGATGCGCCCATGTCCGGTGGACCCTTGCGTGCTCAAGACGGCAGCATGAGCTTGATGGTGGCGTGTTCAGAGCCTGTGTGGCAGCGCAGTCAAGGTTTGCTCAACGCATTGAGCCAGCGGGTCTTTCGTGTCGGTACACGTCCAGGCGATGGGGCGCGCACCAAGCTTGTGAACAATCTGCTGGCGGCGGTGAATTTGGTGGGGGCGGCCGAAGCCATGGCGCTGGCTGAACGCTTGGGCTTGGATCCAGCGGGCACTTTGTCGGTGATTGAAGCGTCCAGCGGACAAAGCTGGATCGGCTCAGACCGGATGCGCCGTGCTTTGGCGGATGACTTTGAACCTCGCGCTCATGTCAGCTTGCTGGCCAAAGACACGGGCTTGGCCGTGCAAGCGGCTGAGGAAGTTGCTTTTGATCCATTGCTGGGGCGTTTGGCTAAGGATTTGTTTGCCCAAGCCCTTGGCCAAGGGTGGGCCGAATTGGACGACGCAGCTTTGCTCAAACTCATGCGCCAGCGCTGAATCGGTCAAGCGCTGTCCGTGGTGGCCGTGCAGTTCTGCGGCCACAGCAGTCCCTGGGCGGCAAGGATGTCGATCAGTGCCTACAATGACCCCATGATTTCTCGCGAACCTACCCTTGAACGTTTGGCCACGGCCAAAACCCTGCTGTTGGACCCGTTTGGTCTTCATGAG
>JAGNVG010000072.1 GCA_017986605.1 Limnohabitans sp. | reverse complement strand
TCGTACGTCCATTTGGCCGGGGGTACGCCGTTCTTCAAGGCGGCGTTTTCGGCGGGTAGACCAAAGGCGTCCCAGCCCATGGGCATGAGGACGTTGTGACCCTTCATGCGCAGGCTGCGCGTGAGCATGTCGTTGATGGTGTAGTTGCGCACATGGCCCATGTGCAGCTTGCCGCTGGGGTAAGGCAGCATGGAGCAGGCGTAAAACTTCTTTTTGCTGGCGTCTTCGGTGACGCGGTAGGCATCGCGGGCCGTCCAGCGGGCCTGTGCAGCGGGTTCGACTTCGAGGTGGTTGTACTTGTCTTGCATAGCCTGCAATTGTAGAGGGGGCGAGTCAGGTCAGCCGGGGCGAGCGCTGCAGGTGCCCAGCTTGGGGGCGTGACCTTCAGCGCGTTCCAGCGGAGGGCATCTGGGCGACGAAACCGATGCGGGACAGGCCCGCTTTTTGAGCCAAACCCATGGTTTCGACCACACGGCCGTAGGGGACAGACTCGTCAGCACGCAGTTCCAGCTCGGTGTTGGGGTTGCGTTTGGCCGCTTCAGACAGGCGCTGGCGTAAAGCCTCTGGGGTGATCGGTTTGTCCGCCAAGTAAACCTGGCCTTGAGCATCCACCACCAGAGACAAGGCCAGCGGCGAAGCCCCTGCCTCTCCACCTTCGGCCTGGGGCAGGTCTAAGCGGATGGCGCTGCTCATCAGCGGGGCAGTGAGGATGAAGATCACCAGCAAGACGAGCATCACATCCACCATGGGGGTGACGTTGATCTCGCTCATCGGGGCGTCCGGCTTGTGCGATTGCAGACGACCGAAGGCCATGGTTCAGGCCTGCGGATCGGCCAGCAGACCGCGCAAATCATGGGCAAAGCCTTCCAAATCGGCTTCGATCTGGTTCACCTTTCGGCCCAGCAGGTTGTAGCCCAACACGGCTGGAATGGCCACCGCCAACCCTGCGGCCGTCATGATCAGGGCTTCTCCCACGGGACCGGCCACCTTGTCGATCGTCAGCTGCCCGGCATCTGCCATGCCGGTCAATGCATTGAAAATGCCCCATACCGTGCCCAACAGCCCAACAAAGGGTGAAATGGAGCCTGCCGTGGCGAGCCACACTTGGCCCCATTGCAGCCGACGGACCACGCCCTGCAGGGCATCACGCAGCACGCGAGTCAGTTGTTGGGTGCGGTCTCCGGCCGAAGCCAAAGTGCCCCCGACCGGGAGCAAGCTGGCTTCGAGCAGGGGGGCAATGCAGGCATCGCGGTCAAACTGGGCCACGCGCTGGCGTGCATCGTCAAAAGCTGGGGCTTGCCAGAAGGCCGCAACGCTGCGGCGCACATCCAGGCCGACACGCGACAGCAGACGCCATTTCCACAGCATCACCACCCAGCTGCCCACCGACAGCGCCAGCAACACCAAGGCCAGCAAACGGCTGACCAGATCACTGTGCAGCAAAAAATCGTTGAGGCTCATGACGACAGGGCTGTTGGCTAGTTCAGCGCAGGCTCAACACGTCGAACATGTCAAACAGACCACGCTGCTGGTTGGCGAGGTAACGCACCGCACGCAGGCTGCCCTGCGCATAAGTGGATCGGCTGGAGGACTTGTGGCTCACTTCGATGCGCTCGCCAATACCGGCAAACAACACGGTGTGGTCGCCCACAATGTCGCCGCCACGGATGGTGGCAAAGCCGATGCTGGACGGATCGCGCTCGCCCGTATGACCGTAGCGCTCGTAAACAGCGCACTCTTTCAGGTCGCGGCCCATGGCCTCGGCGATCACCTCACCCATTTTGAGTGCGGTGCCCGAAGGCGCATCGACTTTGTGACGGTGGTGGGCCTCAATGATCTCGATGTCATAGCCTGTCGACATGGCTTGCGCCGCCATTTGCAAGAGCTTGAGCGTGACGTTGACGCCCACGCTCATGTTGGGGGCCATCACGATGGCGATGTCCTTGGCGATGTCGGCGATTTCTGCTTTTTGCGCGTCCGAAAATCCGGTCGTGCCAATCACGGCCTTGACACCCAGCTCGCGGCAGACCTTGAGATGGGCCAATGTGCCTTCGGGGCGGGTGAAATCGATCAAGCAGCCGGCATTTTTCAAACCGGCATGCAAGTCAGCGGTGACCAAAACGCCACTGGTTTGACCTAAAGGCGCTGCAGCATCTTGCCCCTGCGATGGACTGCTGGCGATGTCAAGCGCACCCGCCAGGCGGCAATCGCCTGAGGCCAAAATGGCTTCGATGAGCATGTGCCCCATGCGGCCAGAGGCTCCGGCAACGGCGATGGGCAGGTGAGTCAATTGAGTCATGGCAATTTTGAATGAAAGGTCTCGAGCCATCGGGCACATGGCCCGGGCAGAAAAGGGTCAACGCGGCTTGGGCTCCAAGGGAGGATAGCTCGCAGGCAGCGGCGCAGAAACAGGGGCGTCAGCAGGTCCCTTTTGAGCAGGGAATTTTTTCAGATCTTCTTCGCTGGCTTGCAAATTGGGCACGCTGGTCGTTTTGCGCTGCTGAACCAAGCGCTCGACAAACTCCGATTCGCTGGGCAAATCACTGCCTTCCACAGAGGCCACCAGGTCACCCTTGAAGAACACAGTGAGCTGGAAGCTCTGAGGTGGCACACCTTGGCGACGGATGCTGAAAGCGTAGTCCCAACGGTCGGCATGAAACAAGCTGGTCACCAGTGGTGTGCCCAAAATGTCTTTGACCTGCGCACGGGCCATGCCCGGGCTGATGGCCTGCCGCTGCTCTTTAGACACAAAATTGCCTTGTACCACCTCAGGCACATATGGCTTGAAGGTGTCACTGGTGAAGCTGGACATGCTCCCGCAGCCCGCCAAACTTGCACAAACAACGAGCATGGCCAGGCGGTTGCCTGTCAAGGGGAAAGTCAGGAAAGCTGTCATGGTTGAAGGCATGCCGATATGATCGGATCATTGTAGCGGCAGCTTCATGTCCACCCTGGTTTCGCACACCCTATTCCCTTCACATGACTCAAATCGACGAACTGAAAAACAATGGTCTGAAAGCCACGCTGCCCCGGCTGAAAATCCTGGAGGTTTTCCAGAGTGGCGCGCAGCGTCACATGACGGCAGAAGATGTGTTTCGCCACCTGCTGCGTGAGCAAGCAGACATTGGTCTGGCCACGGTGTATCGGGTGTTGACCCAATTTGAGCAGGCTGGCATTTTGAGCCGGAACCACTTTGAAAGCGGCAAAGCGGTCTACGAACTCAACGAGGGACAGCACCATGACCACATGGTGTGCCTTGATTGCGGCCGGGTGGAAGAGTTCTACGACCCGGAAATCGAGTCACGCCAGCAAGCTGTGGCCGAAGCCAAGGGGTTTGTGATCGCAGACCACGCCTTGAGCCTGTATGCCCATTGCATACAAAACCCGTGCCCCCACCGTCAGCGTTAAGCGCAAACGAGGCGCTTATTCCATGGCCCGACGCTGGCGGTCAATGAATTCCTGATAGGTGTCAATGCCGCGCATTTGCAAAATGGTGTTGCGCACAGCGGCCTCCACCAGCACGGCGATGTTGCGGCCCGCGACCACCTGGATCACGACCTTGCGCACAGGAATACCCAGCACATCCTGCACCAGCGGCTCTGAAGGCAAGCGTTCGTAATCGCGCTCAAGCGTTTCGCGGCGCACCAAGTGAACAATGAGCTTGAGCCGCATCTTGCGACGCACCGCGGTTTCGCCAAAAATGGCGCGGATATCCAGCAAACCAATGCCGCGCACTTCGAGCAAGTTTTGCAATAAATCGGGGCACCGTGCCTCGATGGTGGTTTGGTTGATGCGGTAGAGATCGACCGCATCGTCGGCCACCAGGCCGTTGCCCCGCGAAATCAGCTCCAGACCCAACTCACTCTTGCCCAAGCCCGACTCGCCCGTGATCAGCACGCCCATGCCCAAAATGTCCATGAACACGCCGTGCATGGTGCTGCGGTCGGCAAAATGTTTAGACAAATAGGCACGCAGCACATCGATCACGAAAGCCGATGACTGGTCTGTGGAAAACATTGGAATCTGAGCCCGCTCACACATCGACAGCAGGGCCTCGGGGGCCGTCTGTCCGTCGGCCAAGACCAGCACTGGCGGCTCCAAAGTGACAATCCGCGCGATTCTGCGTGCGCTGTCTTCGGGTGTGGCATTGCTCAAGTAGGCCACCTCACGCGGGCCCAGAATCTGAACCCGGTAAGGGTGGATGTAGTTCAGGTAGCCCACCAGATCGGCACCCGATCGGGCTTCGCGCACGGCCACTTCGTCAAATCGCCGCTCCGAAGCGCCTAAACCTGCCACCCACTGCCATTTCAGTTTGCCGCGGTGGTCCTCAAACAGGACGTCGGCGCTGATGACGGAAGGTTTCATCGAAAAACCCAGAACTTCGCCGACTCAGACGGTTTGAGCCGACTGCCACTGGGCAATCAGTTGGTGCAGGTTTTCTTGCACCGTGCTGCTCTTGATGTGCTCACGCAGCGCGGAATCGCTGAGCAGCTCGGCAATTTCAGACAGGATTTCAAGGTGCTTTTGCGTCGCAGCTTCCGGAACCAGCAAAAAGATCAGCAGGCTCACGGGTTGCTCATCGGGCGCATCAAATCCAATCGGCTGGGCCAATTGGAAAACGGCAGCCATGGGAGCCTTCAGGCCCTTGATACGGCCATGCGGGATGGCCACGCCATGCCCCAGACCCGTGGAGCCCAGGCGCTCTCTGGCAAACAAACTGTCAGTGACCAATGCGCGGGAGAGCCCATGCAGGTTCTCAAAGAGAAGGCCGGCTTCTTCAAATGCTCGTTTCTTGCTGGTGGCTTCCACTCCGACAAGAACTTGGGCAACAGGCAGTATGGATGACAGGCGATTCATGGTCGAGGCGGATTATGCACCCGTCCGGGGCACAAAGGTTGCAAGATGTATCAGCCCTCAGGCCGCAAGAGAGATGCACAAGCGAACTTTAAAACTTTTGGATTCATTTGCGCATGAAAAAGGCCGCTCTTGGCGGCCTGGGGTCAGATCGATTGAAAACCGTCACATCATGCGCTTGGGGGCGCTGTGGTGGTGATCGGTGATGCGGTCTTTGTGTTTGACCACTTGACGGTCCAGTTTGTCCACCAGCTCATCGACGGCGGCGTACAGATCTTCGTGGGCGCTTTCTGCAAACAGGTCATTGCCTTTCACGTGGATGTTGCATTCAGCGCGCTGGCGCTTTTCCTTTTCTTTCTGCTTCTCGACGGTCAGCAGCACTTTGACGTCGACCACCTGATCGAAATGCCGGGTGATGCGGTCGAGTTTCCCAGTGACGTACTGGCGCAAGGCCGGGGTCACTTCCAGATGGTGCCCGCTGATGGTTAAATTCATAGTCGTCGCCTCCATAGATCAGGGTAGAAAAAGCCCCGCCTGAGCGGTGCTCCGAAACCATCTTTGAGGATGGTTCAGCCCCACTATGCGCCGCCCCAGATTGAAAAGCAAGGCCACCCAAGGTAAACCCCCAGAGGCCCCGACGATTCCCCGCAAACAGGCTTTTCGGTGCTATCGTTCGACTTGAAGCGTGGCTCGAAACACAGCCGCACCAACCTCTAAGGCCGCATCAAGCACCGGAAGCCGGCGCACCATGCATGCGCAAATGCCCGGCCAGCCAAGCACTGAGCAAACTGGCGCAGACCCCGAGCAGACCCGCCACCCAATAAAACGTCAGTTGTCCTTGGCCATCGCGTCCAATAATGAGACCCGCCACCAAAGCCGCCAGCCCCATGGACGCCGATTGGACGGCCGAATTGAGGGTCATGAACGTCCCGCGCAAACGTGGCTCTACGGCCGATGAAATCATCGCCATCCCGGGAATCATGCGACCACTCATGACGGTAAATAACAAAGTCGATATGGTCAGCAGGCCCCACAGAGGCAACCCTTGCGACAAGGTCGTGGCCATCAGCGGCACGGTCACAGCCAAAGCCAGCCGCTGAAACACCAAGACCTTGCCCACACGGTCCGTCAAGCGACCAAAGTAACGGGCGCTGAGCAAGGTGGCCACGCCGCCGCACAGATAAATCCATGGCACTTGCTGGGCCTGCATGCCCGAATTCGACTGCAAGTAAATGGTGATGTAGGGGATGACCGTGAAACTGGCAAACATCATCAAACCCGAAACCCCGAAGGCTTTGAGGTGGTTGCCGTCTGCCAACACCTGCCCGATGCCGCGCCAGACACTGGTCCGCTCCGGGTGGTGCAGGTGGGCATCCAGACGGGGCAAGGTTTGCCAAGCACCCATTGACAACAAACCCACCAACAAGGCAATGCCAAAGAAAGGCGCATGCCAGCTCATGTGCGCCGCCAAGAACAAGCCCAAGGGAACGCCCGCCACCGTCGACACGGAAAACGAGGTCATCACCACCCCCATGGCCCGGCCTCTGCGCTCGAACGGGATCACATCGGCCACGATGGTCTGGGAAAGCGCCGACAACACGCCGCCGAACAAGCCCGCAGCCACCCGCGCAGCCATCAGCGAAACATAGTCCGGCGCCAGACCACAAGCCAACGTGGCGAGTCCAAACAGGATGTACATCACGAGCAGCAAGCGCTTGCGGCTGAAGCGGTCGATGTAGGTGGCTGCCATCAACCCCGAAAGGCCTGCAGACAGGGTATACGCCGAGACCAACAAACCAAACTGCGCATTGCTGATGCCAAAAAGGGCCGTGAACTGCGGCCCCAGCGGCATCATGATCATGAAATCCAGGATGTGGGTGAACTGGATGCCGGCCAGCGTGAAGAGCAGCCAGCGCTCTCGCCGTGATGTCAGATGGGGTGTCATGGAACAATGCAAGTGAATTGACTGAATCTAACACCCTGCGTCAAAACCCCTGACCATGCACATCGATAGCCTGACGCCTGCGCTTCATGCGTCCAACGCCCGCCCCATCCATGGCCTCGTACTGATGGGCGGTGGCGCTCGAACGGCCTACCAGGCAGGGGCATTGCAGGCCATTGGCCAATTGTTGGATCGTCCAGGTGCCCGCTCGACGCCCCATTTCCCTTTTCAGGTACTCACTGGCACATCCGCCGGCGCATTGAATGTCACATTCTTGGCCAGCAAGGCCATGGAAGGCCTGCGTGGATTGGACGAATTGGCAAGGTTCTGGGGCGGCCTGCGTTCCGAAGCGGTGTACCAGTTGCCCCAAAACCCTTGGGCCAAATTCAGTCGTTGGGCCACGGCCATGGGATTGGTACTGTCGGCAAGGCAATCTGCCTGCGTCATGGACAGCCTCCCCTTGGTCAACACTTTGCACGGTGCAATTGCGCTGGACCGCATCGACACAGCCTTGCAAACCGGGGTATTGCAAGCGCTGGCGGTCACCGCCTCCAGTTACTCCAGTGGGGTTCACTGGACCTTTTGCCAAACCCGTGACGGCCAGCCCATTCCCTGGAGCCGTCCCGGCAGGCGTGCCGAGCAACAGCCCATCACCATTGAGCATCTGATGGCCTCCAGCGCCATCCCCTTCATTTTTCCACCCACGCCGCTTTGGGTCGATGGCGGTATGGAGTATTTTGGAGATGGCTCCATGCGTCAGCTCTCCCCTTTGTCGTCTGCCGTTCACCTGGGGGCTGACCGCATCTTGGCCATTGGCGTGGGGCAACCTCAGCGAGCAGGCTTCGGCACGCCACTGCCGTCCAACGCACGCCCCTCACTGGGCACCATTGCTGGCCATGCCATGGCCAGCGTTTTTCATGACACACTGGAAGCCGATGTCGCCCAAGTCAGCCGCGTCAACCAGTCACTGAGCATGCTGCCCGAACAAGTCCGCACCAAACTACCTTTCCGCTCGGTGGAGGTTTTGGCGCTACAGCCCAGCGCTTCGCTGGATGCTCTGGCGCAAGAACATGCACCCACTTTGCCCAAACCGATCGTGCGTGTCCTGGAAGGTCTGGGCGCGTTGCGAGGCAGCGGCGCAGGCTTGGCCAGTTATTTGTTGTTTGAGCCCGGCTTCACACGGGCGTTGATGGCACTCGGCCAGGCGGATGTGCATGCCCGGGCCGATGAAATCCTGTCTTTTTTAAACCCTGAGCCGGATCATCCGGTGCGATAATCCGCCGATTCATTCTGGAGACACATTGCCGTGGAAACTACCCCGAGTCGGTAGCTTTCGGACGCCTTGAGCATTGGCCCATCGTTCGAAAGCTGCAGCCACCCTATTCGCCGCCCCTTTGAACCTTTGGCAACTGGCCATTTTTTGGATTCGCCATGCTCAACATCTTCACACTCGTTAACGGTCGACTCTTTCAGGAAGAAATCGAATCGCTCGAGGAACTCTCCCGTTTCCAACCCATCTGGGTCGACTTGGAGTCGCCCACGCTCGAAGAAAAACGCTGGATCAAACAGTACTTTGGCCTGTCCATCCCGGAAGATGCGATGGACGAAGACATTGAGGAATCGGCCCGCTTTTATGAAGAAGACAACGGCGAGCTGCACATCCGCTCTGACTTTTTGATTGCAGACGAGGACGAACCCCGCACCGTGCGCTGCGCCTTCATTTTGAACCAGCACAATGCCGACCTGAAAAGCCAAGGCGTGCTGTTTTCCATCCACGACGAAGACGTGCCGGTGTTTCGCCTGCTGCGCATGCGCGCACGCCGCGCTCCGGGCCTGATCGAAGACGCCAAGGAAGTGCTGCTCAAGTTGTTTGACGCCGACGCCGAGTACTCGGCCGACACCCTCGAAGGCATTTACGACAAGCTCGAAACTGCCGGCAAAAAAGTGCTGTCAGGCGATGTGACCGATGCCATGGCCGGGGAAGTGCTCGGCGCAATTGCGCGACAAGAAGACTTGAACGGGCGCATCCGCCGCAACGTCATGGACACCCGCCGCGCCGTGAGCTTCATGATGCGCTCCAAAATGCTGAACGCTGAACAGTTCGAAGAAGCCCGACAGATCCTCCGTGACATTGACTCACTCGACTCGCACACCGCCTTCTTGTTCGACAAGATCAACTTCTTGATGGACGCCACTGTGGGTTTCATCAACATCAACCAGAACAAGATCATCAAGATCTTTTCGGTGGCCAGCGTGGCCCTGCTGCCGCCCACACTGATCGCCAGCTTGTACGGCATGAACTTCCAGTACATGCCCGAGTTGTCTCAAAAATGGGGCTATCCCTACGCCTTGGCGCTCATGGCCGCCAGCGCTGTGGTGCCCATGTGGTATTTCCGCCGCCGAGGTTGGCTCAAATAAATAGCGTCAACTGGGCTGGCGGCTGCGCAGCCATTGGGACAAGATGGCCAAGCTATAACGGCTGGCCACCTCGCGAATGAAGCGGCTGAAATCGGTGTGCGCCTCATCATCTGCCCGGTCTGAAATCGTACGCACCGCCGTAAATGGCACCCGGTAATCGTGGCAGACCTGCGCCACAGCAGCGCCTTCCATTTCGACCGCCAAGGCATCGGGCAAGGCTTGACGCAAAGCTTGGCTTTCGGCCGATGTGGCCACGAAACGGTCACCACTGATCACCAGACCTTGGTGCGTTTGTGGATAGCTCAAATCGAACTGAGTCACCGTCTCAAGACCCAAATGCCGTGCGGCATCGCCCAACACCTGCCGGGCCGCCAAAGCCAATTGCCCCGTCAAGTCCCCATCGGTTTCAAATCGTGCACGCCCATACAGCGGTACCTCGTGGCGTGGAAACAAGGGGGATGCGTCCATATCGTGCTGCAACAAATCGTTTGCAATCACGACATCACCGACACGCACATCCTCACCCAGGCCTCCGGCCACGCCTGTAAACACCACGGCGTCCACATGAAAACGCTCCAGCAAAATGGTGGCGGTGGTCGCCGCAGCCACTTTCCCAATGCGCGAGAGCACTGCCACCACGGTATGACCATGCCAGTGCCCCACCCCAAAGTCACGCCCAGCCACCTGCACGCGCTGCTCGTCCGGCATGTGCGCCAGCACAGCGGCCAGTTCTTCGTGCATAGCACTCATGATGCCGATCACGGCCATGGGACGTCCTTTGAAATTGAATTGAAAAAGCGGCCACATGGGCCGCTTTGGCGTGTATCGGGCAAGCGGCTTTACAGAGCTCGCCCGACATGCTCAGGTTTTGTTGCGCAACTCGCGCCGCAAAATTTTGCCCACAGGGGTTTTAGGCAACTCATCGCGGAACTCGATCACCCGAGGTTGCTTGTAGCCCGTCATGTTCTCTCGGCAATACGCCAGGATCTGCGCTTCGGTCAGCGTCGGGTCTTTTCTGACCACAACCAACTTCACGGCTTCACCCATTTTTTCGTCGGGCACACCAATGGCAGCGCACTCCAAAACACCTGGGCAGGCCGATGCCACTTCTTCGACTTCGTTGGGAAAGACGTTGAAACCGCTGACCAGAATCATGTCTTTCTTGCGATCCACGATTTTGAAAAAACCACGCTCATCCACGATGCCCACATCGCCAGATTTGAAGAAGCCGTCCGCAGTCATGACTTTGGCGGTCTCATCCGGGCGTTGCCAATAACCGGCCATGACCTGCGGGCCCTTGATGGCGATTTCGCCGGCCGCGCCGAGCGTCGTCACCTCAAAACCGTCGTCATCGAGCAACTTCATGAAAGTGCCGGGAATTGGCACGCCAATGGTGCCTGTGAACTCGGTGCTGGTGGTTGGATTGCAACTCGCAGAAGGACTGGTCTCGGACAAGCCATAACCTTCGCAAATGGGGCAACCCGTCTTTTCTAACCACAACTTGGCCACGCTGGACGTCACCGCCATGCCACCACCCAAAGACACTTTCAGGTTGGACCAATTGACAGTATTGAAGTCGGAGTGGTTGGCCAAGCCATTGAACAAGGTGTTCACCGCCGGAAAGCTGTGAAACGTGTGCTTGGACAACTCCTTGAGCACCGCAGGCAAGTCACGCGGGTTGGGGATGAGGATGGTCTTTCCGCCATAGCGCATCGACAGCATCATGTTCACCGTGAACGCGAAGATGTGATACAGCGGCAAAGCACACACGGATGTGGGCTGCTCACCTGCGGGAATGCGTTTCATCACTGGCGCGTTCCAAGCCTCCGATTGCAGCACGTTGGCAATCAGATTGCGGTGCAGCAACACCGCACCTTTGGACACACCTGTGGTGCCTCCGGTGTATTGAAGAACGGCAATGTCGTCGGCTGCGAGTTCGGGTTTGCGAAATGCCTGCTGACGACCTTTGGACAATGCATCGTTGAAGCTGATGGCTTGCGGCAAGTTGAATGCCGGCACCATCTTTTTGACATTGCGCACCACGTAATTCACCAGATGCCCCTTGAGCCACCCCAAGCGATCACCCATGGAGGCCAGCACGACATGCTGCACAGGCGTTTGTGTGATGCACTTTTCAAGCGTAGCGGCAAAGTTCTCGATGATGACAATCGCCTTGGCACCGGAATCTTTGAGTTGGTGCTCCAGCTCGCGGGCGGTGTACAAAGGGTTGACGTTCACCACCACAAAACCTGCACGCAAGATGGCGGCCACAGTGACCGGGTACTGCGGCACGTTAGGCATCATGATCGCGACGCGATCGCCTTTGTTCAGACCCAAAGATTGAAGGTACGCAGCCATCGCCAAGCTTTCCCGATCGGTCTGGGCGTAGGTGATGTCTTTGCCCAAAAAACTGTAGGCGGAGCGCGACGCGTATTTCGAAAAACTCTCTTCAAGCAAACCCACCAGAGAGCTGTATTGGGTGGGATCAATGTCAGCCGGAACGCCTTCGGGGTAACTGTTCAGCCAAGCGGAATTTAAGTTCATATCTGGTTCTCCTGCGGGTCAGTCTACCGCAGTACTGACGGCAAACTGACTCACAGGCGTACTGGATTTCCCGGGTTCACATTTTCAAAACGCTCAACACTTCATCCAGCATTTTCTTGGCATCGCCAAACAACATGCGGTTGTTGTCTTTGTAGAAGAGCGGGTTGTCCACGCCGGCGTAACCGCTGGCCATGGAGCGCTTCATGACGATGCTGGTGCGGGCCTTCCAGACTTCGAGCACGGGCATGCCGGCGATCGGGCTGGTGGGGTCATCTTGCGCGGCCGGGTTCACGATGTCGTTGGCACCAATCACGATGGCCACGTCGGTCTCGGGGAAATCGTCGTTGAGTTCATCCATCTCAAACACGATGTCGTAAGGCACTTTGGCCTCGGCCAGCAAGACGTTCATGTGGCCAGGCATGCGCCCCGCCACCGGGTGGATGCCAAAGCGCACGTTCACGCCTTTTTCACGCAGGATCTTGGTGATTTCAAACACCGTGTGCTGGGCTTGCGCCACCGCCATGCCGTAGCC
>JAGNVG010000165.1 GCA_017986605.1 Limnohabitans sp. | reverse complement strand
TGCGGGGTGGCCGCTTGGCAGGTCACGGTCATTCCTGAATCTTTGATGCAGATGACCGTGGGCCCTGTGCTGGCTCCGGGCGTGATCGTGGCCGCGCTCAGCCTGTTTGCCGTCTTGTACGGCATCAGTGCCTGGCGTGGTCGCCAAACCGACGAAAGCCAGGCACCTGACCAATCGGCTTTGCCTGGTGCCAACACGCGCATGCTCAGCTTGCTGGGCGGCGGTGTGGCTTTCATCGCGCTGGTGATCCCCCTGGGTTTTGTCATTCCCGGCACGTTGTGCGGCATGGGCGTGGCCCGCTCGTTTGACGCACCGTTGGGACTCAAATCGGCACTGATCTGCGCCGCCATTGCCAGCACCTTCTGGTTTGTTTTTGCCCAATTGCTGGGTGTGGGTTTGGGCCCGGCACTGCCTTGGTTGATCTGACGCGGACCTCGTCTGCGCAGCGCCCGCCAGTTTTCACGTTTTTCGATCGGATACCCCATGGAAGCTTTTGACGCCCTGATGGGTGGCTTTGCCATTGCCTTGCAACCCACCACCTTGATGTGGGGCTTCGTGGGCTGCTTTGTCGGTACGCTGGTCGGCGTTTTGCCCGGCATTGGCCCCGCGCTGACCATCGCCCTGCTGCTGCCCCTGACCTACCATGTGCCCGCGACCAGCATGTTCGTCATGTTTGCCGGCATTTACTACGGCGCGGCCTATGGGGGCTCCACCACCTCCATCTTGCTCAACACGCCGGGCGAGTCTGCGGCGGTCGTCACCGCGCTCGAAGGCAACAAAATGGCTCGCCGAGGTCGCGCTGGCCAAGCCCTGGCCACTGCCGCCATTGGCAGCTTTGTAGCAGGCACCATTGGCACCTTAGCCCTGACCTTTGTCGCCCCCTGGGTGGTCGAAGCGGCTCTGGCCTTTGGCCCTGCCGAATATTTCAGCCTCATGGTTTTGTCGGTGGTCGCGGTGTCAGCCGTGCTGGGCAACTCGATGTTGCGCGGCCTGGTGGCGCTCGGCCTGGGCTTGCTTTTGGGCATGGTGGGGGTAGACCTGCAAACTGGCCAACCCCGCTTCACCTTCGGCCGCCCCGAACTGCTCGATGGCATTGAAGTGACGGTGGCAGCCGTAGGCCTGTTTGCCGTGGGCGAAGCGCTGTACCTGGCCTGGCAAGGCCGCGAGTCCAAAGGCGGCGAGGTCATGAAATTGACAGGCAGCCTGTGGATGAGCAAACAAGACTGGGCCCGCTCATGGAAAGCCTGGTTCCGTGGCGCTTTCTTTGGTTTTCCCATCGGCGCCATGCCCGCAGGCGGGGCTGAATTGCCCACCCTCTTGTCTTATTACACCGAGAAAAAACTCTCCAAGCACCCAGAAGAGTTTGGCCACGGTGCCATCGAAGGTGTGGCTGGCCCTGAAGCCGCCAACAACGCCGCCGCAGCGGGTGTGCTCATGCCCTTGCTCACCTTGGGCATCCCTACTTCGGCTACGGCAGCCATCATGCTGTCGGCCTTTGAAGGCTATGGCATCCAGACGGGCCCACAATTGTTCAGCCAACAAGGCAGCTTGGTGTGGACCCTGATCGCCAGCCTCTACATCGGCAACGTGATCTTGCTGGTGCTCAACCTGCCCTTGGTGAGCCTGTGGGTCAAACTGCTCAAGATCCCGCCGCCTTGGCTGTATGCCGGCATCATCGTCATCTCGACAGCGGGTGTGTACGGCGCAGGCAACTCGGTGTTCAACGTGGGCTTGTTGTTTGTCTTCGGCTTGCTCGGCTACATCATGCGCCGCTTTGACTTCCCGGCTGCCCCACTGATCGTTGGCTTGATCCTGGCCCCCCTGGGCGAACAATCCATGCGCCAAGCCCTGACCATCAGCCAAGGCGAATGGTCAACCTTCTTCACGCGGCCGCTGTCAGGCAGCTTGATGGCCGTAGCGGCCCTGCTCTTGATCGTGCCGCCGCTCTACAAAATGCTCAAGCGGTCTTGAGCACTTGCTTCCCAAAGTAAAAGGCCTGTCCAGCGGACAGGCCTTTTTTCATGTTTTTCGCCCTTTCCCAGGACGGCGGCTTTGAATCATGGCGACATTCATTTCACCATCGAGCGATGAAGCGTAAAAGCGTTCAATCATCTGCACAGAAGTCCGGGCATTACGGGCCAGCGTCAACATGTCGATGCCTTGTCCGTAAAGCAGCCTGAACATGATGGAAGTGTGGCGCAAGCAGTAAAGCGTTCGTGGACGGTTCATCTCATCCGTTGTGGACAAACCGGCCTCACGCATCACCCATTTGAACCAGAACCCCAGCACCGCCAAAGCGTAATTGCGGTCCTTTTCTGCAGGCAGAAAAACAAAATCCTCGGGGCCACCATACCCTTGCGCCCGGGCATGGCGCAAGGTCGACTCATACACATGCACGGCCGCTTGCATCGAGACCATCGGTTTATCGTGCTTCTTGGTTTCAGGCAAATTCAATCGCAAATAAACGGATTCACCCCGCACAACCGTCACGTGTTTGTTTTTGAGTTCCCGCAAGTCACCTGGCCGAACAAATGCATTGACCATGAAACGGATCACCCAAAACATGTCCGGTGCCAGCAACATGTTTCTCGGCGCAACCCAAAACCGGTCGCGATGGCCATCGGTCGATTTGAGTGGCGGCGCCTGAATGCCTGAGCGAGACATTTTCAGGGCCGTGCGTGCCAACTGGCGATATTCGTCCAAGGACAACATCGACCGTGGTTGTGTAGACACTTTGATGCGCGGAAACTCAGGCACCTCTTTCAACAAGCCACTGCGCACCGCCACCTTCAGCAGTTTCCTGACCAGCACAAGGTATTGAGAAACCGTGGTGGAACTCAATTGATGCTGTGTCAACCGCGAAACAAACCCCTCCAAATCGACATGGGTCACCTGTGTCGGCGCGACGTACCTGAAAAAGGGCAGGACATGGGCCTCGAGCCTGTTCTTTTGTATGCCGACAGAGCCTGCACTCAACTCCCCACGCTCCACACGTTCCCATTCCAAATCCAATAGTTTTTCAGCGATGAATTGGAAGTTGTTCTTTTTTTCAAAGCCAGGGTTGGGATCAACGTACTTTTTGACAGGTGGCGTCCGATCCTGCTGCGTTTTTTGGGGGTCTATTGACGCGGGACTGTCATTCAACATCGGTGGATTCAAGACAGGTGAATTGTCCTGCCCCATTCGAGCGCAGATGAGATCCCAGCTATCGGCTGGCAAAACGTAAAACACCGGTTTATTGTCATGCAAGACCAAAAGAGGTGATTCACCGCACTGGTTCACCAAATTGACCGAATCAGATAAAAATTCTCGCAAACCAATTATTTTGTTTGCATTTATAGATTTAGCAATCATAGCGCTACGTTACGACAGACTGTTAACTTTGTCTGTTCTATATGCCACGCAGGTCATCATTTCATTCTAGCTGCTCTGGCTACATTGGCAGCCACCGCTTCTTTCGC
>JAGNVG010000164.1:1926-3530 GCA_017986605.1 Limnohabitans sp. | reverse complement strand
CGGCGCTCGGCGCTGAGCAAGGCACCGCTCGGGTTGCCAAAGGTGGGGATCAAATACACAAACTTCGGCTTGTGCTCGGCGATCAGCTTTTCCAGCTCGTCGGTTTTGACGCCATGGCCGTCCACCGGGGCGCTGATCAGCTCGGCCCCGTAGAGGCGGAAGCACTGGATGGTGGCTAAAAAGGTCGGGCCTTCCACGATCACCTTGTCGCCAGGGCTGATCATGGTTTTGCCGATCAAGTCCAGCGCCTGCTGGCTGCCGGTGGTGACGATCAGCTGGTCTGCAGACACCTCTTTGGCACCCTTTTGGGCCATGAAGTGGGCCAGTTGCTCGCGCAGCGGGCCAAAGCCTTCGGTGGCGCCGTATTGCAGGGCGGCGCCGGGGTCTTGGCTCAAGGCGGCGTTGCTGGCTTCGCGGATGCCGTCCACGTCAAACATGGCGCTGTCTGGAAAGCCCCCCGCGAAACTGATGATCCCGGGCTTGCCCAAAAGCTTGAAAAGCTCGCGGATGGCGGAGGTTTCGACGTTGTTCAGGCGGTCGGCAAATTGCAAAGGCATGGTGTATCTTCCCGGTTTGTCTTGGCCGTCATTTTGCCAACATCTGCACACCTACTTTTGATCCCCATGAAACCCGCACAGATCGAATCTTTTTTTGCCACCCTGCAAGCCGCCAACCCCATGCCCGTGACGGAGCTGGAGTACACCAGCGTCTTTGAGCTGTTGGCCGCCGTGCTGCTGTCGGCCCAGGCGACAGATGTGGGCGTCAACAAGGCCACGCGCAAACTCTTCCCGGTGGCAGGCACGCCGCAAAAGATTTTGGACCTGGGGCTGGAAGGTCTGGAGAGTTACATCAAGACGATTGGCCTGTACCACAGCAAGGCCAAGCACCTGATGGAAACCTGCCGCATTTTGGTCGAGCAGCACGGCGGTCAAGTCCCGCGCACGCGCGAAGCCTTGGAAGCCCTGCCCGGTGTAGGCCGAAAAACCGCCAATGTGGTGTTGAATTCGGCCTTTGGCGAGGCCACCATGGCGGTGGACACACACATCTTCCGCCTGGGCAATCGCACGGGTTTGGCCCCCGGCAAAACGCCTTTGGAAGTGGAACAAAAGCTGCTCAAACGCATTCCAGCCAAGTACCTGGTGGATGCCCACCACTGGCTCATATTGCACGGGCGCTATGTGTGCCAGGCCCGCAAACCCCTGTGCGGGCAGTGCGCGGTGGCCGCCTTTTGCGACTTCAAACCTCAAACACCCTGAATTCGTTTGGGGAATTGACTTCTTTGGGATTCAAAAACCAAGTTCTGAGCCCTGAAGCCGGCTTTGACGGGCGGGTAAAATTTAGCCCTCTGTCCAGATGGGCAGCCCCTTGATGGATGGCCCTTGCCACCGTCGCCTCAAGAGCGCGATGCTCTGCTTTCGAACCCGATCCGACCTGCCCATGACGCGAGCCCTGCCGCGTACCCACCTCAACAGCTCCAGACTCACGCGTTTTCTGACTGAAAACGCCATGATCGATGCCGCCCCTGTCGCGGACGATGTGGGACAGAAGTTGGGCGATTGGTTGAACTTTCGCCAGGCCATTGCCTTGCACGGCGTGCTCAACCC
>JAGNVG010000164.1:0-1826 GCA_017986605.1 Limnohabitans sp. | reverse complement strand
CTGGCTGTTGCCACTGCGCCAAGCCATGCGCACCGCATTGCTGGCAGAGTTGGACACACGACTGCAACCTGTTCTGGGCCTTCTCGAAGCCTTCCACACCTACACACCACAAGAACAATGAAACGATATTCCTTTCACATCGCCTTCGGGCTGGGCGCATTGGCCGTGCTTTGGGTCGCGGCTGCTGTGGCGAGCTCTCACCTGCTGGTCTTGATCATGGCGGCGGTCATTGGCGGGGTGTATGTTTTCGGCACGATCGAGCTGCACCAATACCGGCTCGCGACCGCCGCGCTGAACCAAGCCTTGGCCAATATCCCCCCCCAGTTGCAAAACCTCAATGATTGGCTAATCACCCTGCCATCGGGTTTGCAAAACCCAATCCGCCAACGCGTTGAGGGTGAGCGCGTGGGCCTACCGGGTCCGGCATTGACGCCCTATTTGGTGGGCTTGTTGGTCATGCTTGGCATGCTGGGCACGTTTTTGGGCATGGTGGTCACGCTCAATGGCGCAGTGTTTGCACTCGAAGGCTCGACCAACGTGGCGGGCATTCGGTCCGCGTTTTCCGAACCCATCAAAGGTCTGGGTCTGGCCTTTGGCACGTCGGTGGCTGGCGTGGCCACCTCGGCCATGCTGGGCTTGATGAGCAGCTTGGCCCGGCGTGAACGTGCCCTAGCGACTCAGCAGCTGGACACGCTCATGGTGAGCAGCCTGCGCGGCTTTTCTCTGGTGCACCAACGGCAAGAAACCTTCAAGGCCTTGCAACAACAGTCGCAAGCCCTGCCGCAAGTGGTGCAGCAACTGCAAACCCTGATGGCGCAAATGGCCGAAACCAGCCAGCAAATGAATGAACGCTTGCTGGCCAACCAGCAAAGTTTCCACACGCAAGTGCACTCGGCCTACACAGGTCTGGCGCAATCGGTGGACCAATCGCTGCGCAGCAGTCTGAGCCAAAGCATGCAACTGGCCAGCGACGGCATTCGCCCCGTGGTGCAAGCCACCATGACGCAACTGAGCGAACAAGCCCAGACCATGAACGAGCGCCTGCTGCTCAACACGCAGCAGCAGCTGGGTGAACTTCAGACCCAAATGGCCGCAACGGCAGCCACCGTGGCGCAGACCAGTGCCGAGACACTGACACGCCACGCGCAAGCCAGTACCCAAATGAGTGAGCGTGTCGGGCAAACACTGGACGCGTTCAGCCAGAATTTCGAGCGCAGTGCGAAGGCCCTGGTCGACCAAGTCGGCGACGCGCAAACCGCACAACAAGCCCTGCAAAGCAGCGCCGACCAACAACGCTTGCAAGCTTGGCAATCCGCATTGGAACAAATGGCCACGGCACTGCACAGCCAGTGGCAGGCTTCTGGCACACAGACGCTGGCACAACAGCAAGCGATTTGCGATACCTTGGGCAAAACGGCTCAAGCCATTCAAACGAACGCACAAAGCCATGCCAGCCAGACGCTGGCCGACATCACGCGCTTGCACGACGAACGCGCAGCAGCCGACCAAGCGCGCCTGGAAGCATGGAAAGCCTCTCTCGAAGCCACGGCGGGCAGCTTGGGGCAGCAGTGGCAAAGTGCAGGCGCGCAAACCCTGGCGCAGCAACAAACCATTTGCGACACGCTGACCCGCACGGCGCAAGACATCACGACCCACACCCAAACCCAGGCCACGCAAACCTTGGCCGAAATCACACGCCTGATGGCCAGCAGCGAAACGCTGATGCGCGAGCGCATCGCCACCGAGGCGCAGTGGACTGCAGGGCACCAGCAACGCGCCGAAGAACTGGCGGCCGTGCTGCGCCAGGAACTCTCGGCCCTGCGGGA
>JAGNVG010000071.1 GCA_017986605.1 Limnohabitans sp. | reverse complement strand
CGTTCACACAAGTAAATTTGATGCTACGAACAGCTGGATCTTCCCTCTGGAGGGTGTCTCTTTCCAAGTAAAGTTGATGCTACGAATTCCAAGTAAAGTTGACGTTAAGTGATTCTTCCTTTTTAATGAGTCTTGGATAGACCTTTAACTAGGAGGTTCTATGGCTTTATCGGGACGAATTGGATATCGCTCAACTCCGAATTCTGAGCTATCGAGCCAGAGCATTGACCTTGGCAATTGGCCTATGGTGGATGAGAACAGCTTGTCAGCTGCTCGCAAAACTAAATTTTTAGCCCGAAAAAAAGCCATTGAGCTGTATCTCAAGGGTGCTACCGATGCAGTTTTGCAGAAGAAAACGGGTGAAAAACGATCCAATATCTACCGAATCATCACAAACCGATGCCTTCAAAGGCACTCAGATGGGGATATTTTTGGTTGGCGAGGAGCACTTCCACATTTCCGTGTGACCGCTTACGAGCGTCAAACTGCACCTGTTGTTCACGAAAATGGGGCTGGAGCAACCGGCGCGTTGAAGTGGCTACTTGAACGTCCACAGTTCAAAGATTTGAAAGATCGTTTTCACAAACGAATCCTCAATAACGCCGATTCTCTTGCACACCCTAAGATCAATGTTCAAACGATCTTTCGATGGTTCATTGACGAGCTAAGAAAAGCTGGCTTGGAAGATCAGAAAGCCTGGCCATTCAATTCAGAGTCGCTCGGCTATGAGTCAGTTCGTCTGTACATCAAGAAGGTTTTGGCAGAGCATCCTTTTTTAGCCATGTCAAAAATGGGGGGGCCTGACGCAATTGCAAAAGCCAAAGCCTCCGATGGAACCCGACGACCTGATTTCAAGCTGTTTGATCGGGTCGAGTGTGATGCCCACAAATTGGACTGCCGAATGGTGGTCATGGTGCCGTCTCCTCACGGCGGTTATGAACCCAGAAAAATCCGCCGCATCTGGATCATCGTGATCATTGACGTCAGATCCCGTGCAGTTCTGGGGTATCACATCAGCTTGCGACGCGAATGCAGTGCGCTCGACGTTCTGATCACCATCAAAAATGCTTTATCCAAGTGGGCCCCAAGAACCTTGACGTTTTGTGAGGATGGGTACGCAGAAGGCGCGGCCTTGCCATCCGCACACTCTGAAGTCTATTTGTCAGCTTGCTGGAATGAGTTCAGCGTTGATGGCGCATTGGCCAACGTTTGCCCCAGAGTCGAGGAGCCATTGCTGCATATTGTTGGCGCCAAGGTCATCAAACCCCAAGACCCTACGTCTTACAGTTCAAGGCGCAGCAAAGATGATCGGCCATTCATTGAGTCGTTTTTCAGGGTTTTGGCCTCTGGCACCATGCACCGACTCTCTCCGAGCACAGGCAGCAGTCACGAAGATAAGAAAGGACGAGATCCAGAAAAAATTGCTGCGGAGGTCCAGTTCCAACTTGACTATGCTGAGGAGTTGCTGGATGTCACCATCGCGAACTACAACGCCACGCCACATACAGGTCTGGGCTATCGCAGTCCTCTAGCTCAAATGGACTTCTTGTCTTCCAAAACAAAAAATTGCATTCGTCACGCTGACCCAGAGCTCGTTAAAAGAATGGCGGGAACCAGAAAGGTCTGCACATTGCTTGGCGGTGAATACACGGGCAAAAGACCGTATTTCAACTTTGAGAACGCCAAATACACCTCCGAGTGGCTGGTTCAACGTCCGGATCTTCTCGGTAAAAAACTATGGCTTCAACTGGATGACGAAACAGACGCACGCTGGGCCACAGTCTCCGATTCAAATGGTCTGATCTACGGAACCGTCCATGTTCAACCGCCGTGGCACCGATCACCCCACACCCTTTACATGCGGCAAGCCATTCGGGCACTTGCGACAAAGCGATTGTTATTTCTGACCGGCAATAGGGATCCCGTCCAGGCGTTAATTGAATACGCTGAGATACATGCCAACAAAAAGCTACCTGTTCATCCGGCCTATCTGCAGGCGCGACGAATCATGATGACCAGCACTCAAGCGTTGGATGAAATGAAAGAGCCGAACTTTTCGGTGCCAGACGTCATGGGTGAAATCAACCGTCAGGCCATGCCCGAAGAGCTGACCAAGGTCTCCGGAGCATCCAAGAAAACGAAGGGCACCTCACCGCCACCTGAGCCGAAACCCAAATCTGCAAGCCAGAGCGCTCCACTTCCCAAGATGCGCATGGCAAAGACCTGGTGATGGAAAACTCAGACTTTCAGCTCGTTCCAGAGCACATCCCCAAAGACCATCCCCTGGTCACGAGAGATTACTCGTTGTTCACCCCCGCCATTGAAAAAATGGTGAGCACCATCGGACGATGGCTGGACGATCAATTTGATGGTGCCACCATTTATGGGGCCTCTCGACTGGGTAAATCCAGCGCTGTTGATAACTGGCTAGAAGGCTTGCTCGCTGCCAGGTATGGAGGATTCATACCGATGGTGATCTGGAGTCATACCGAATCGGGCGGTGCCAGCGCATCCGGGCGGTTCTATGCAAATTTGCTGGAAGCAGCCAAGCATCGGTTGGCCAGATCAACACGTAGCCCAACGGAACGCTTGGGAATGCTCGTGGACCGTTTTGAACAATTGTCAGCACAGGCGGGCGGACGTTTTGTTGTACTTGTGATTGACGAAGCACAAGGCATGACGATGCGCGAGTGGTTGTGGCTTGTCGAGCTGCACAGCATGCTGGAGAAAAAGAGGATTCGGTTGTGTGTGATTTCCATCGCTTCTGTTCAGTTTCGGGATGACCCGATCAATCTCGCCATGGCGGGCGGTGCACATGTCGCTGCGAGGTTCTTGCTTACCGCTGCCAGGTTTCATGGCATTTGCGATGAGGCGCAATTGGGGTACGTGATGTCCGGGTATGACGAAGGCTCTGAATGGCCTGAGGGGTCGGGTGTATCTTTTACTGCCAGCATCGTCCCTGAGCTTTGGAGCAATGGATTTCGCATTGCCAGTTATGCGGCACCACTTTGGGAAGAGTTCATTAACCAATTGCCGCATCGCTATGACGGGCCGCATGAAATTCCAATGAAAACCATCTCTGTGGTGTGCAGACGGATTCTCCTTTTGCTGGCGTCTGGACGAGCGGTGTCTGATGTGTTGTCAAAAAAATCCATCAGTGAAATCGTCGAGCATTCTGGCCATGGTGCCCTGATGGCGATTATTTCAGCGGGGGCACCAAGGGGACGAACACCAAAGGGGTAAGCGCATGACAACTCTGACATGGAAGCCAGGCACGCTGTTGCCTTACACGTCACTTTGGCTGACCTTAAGAAAACTGGCCCACTTGAACAAACTCAGAATTTCTGACTTTCCACTGAGTGAAGATTTTTCACCCAGGGCGAAACGTGCGCAGAGTCAAAGCCGTTCGGTTCAAAATGTTGATCTTCGGGTTTTGGCTCGACTGATGGGTGAGCCAGTTCAATTGTTTTCATTTTGTGATCATCGATTCATTCCATACTGCTGGCAATTCTTGTTCACACCCCAAAACGGCTACTGCCCAAAGTGCTTGGAGTTGGGATATCACACCAGGCTCTTTTCACTGAAATTGCTTACTCAGTGCCCGATCCACGAGGAGCCTCTGCACGTCGAATGTTCGTGCATGAAGAACGATGGAGAGCGTGTTGATGCCATGTCTCTTGCCTATCCAAATACTTGCCAATGTTCAAGCCTGAAGTATTTCGATCCAGCGCGCTTGAACGGAAACGATCATCGTTTGATCAACACCGAAAAACTCAAGCCTCTTGCCGATTGGTTGACGTCGTTGAGCGCCATTTATGTGGCCTCGTACATGAACAGAAAATTTGATGCTTTGCACGAGGAAGAATGGCTCATTCGACTCAAAGAATTGTGTGAAATCCAAGCTATCGCATATCCGAATGCATTGATCAAATATGAAACACCTAATTACCGTTACGCCTACAGAACTAAGAGTATTGAATTTCGAGAGCTACCAAATAAACCTCGGCTGGGATTCGAGCAGGGTGGTCACACTGATTTTTGGAGAATGAGTTTTGTACCAACAGATGTCTACAAATCTGTAGCGCGGTATTTGCGTCGGCACGTGGTTCCGCGATCTGATTATTGGGTGTGGCAATTCAGAAAGTGCATAACGCCAGAGGCGATTGCAGCACTGCTGCGATCCAACCGGCAAGCTCGTCTGGCATTCATAGAGCTGATTTGGGCCAGAACCGTTGAGCCGACGGTGGACATAAGGCGTTGGGATGAGCGTAAGAAATTCCCCCCAGAAGGAGGGTGGTACAGATGCAAATTTTCAGAGTTCTTGGGTGAGGCGTCCGTTGGATTTGAGCAGTACCTTCAGAGGGCGTCAAAAGCAGAGAATTCATTATGGGTCCGAAGTCACGTCTTTGGCCTGTACTGCCTGGCAGTTTGGAAAGAAGCAGAGCGATTTGTTGAATACAAGATCAAACAGGGACGATGCACTTGGTCAACCGATGACATTCGTCAATTGAACCTTTTCCAGATCACAGTGACCCGGCCTACTGCACGAAGTCTGGAGTTCACAAGCTATGTGGATGAGCCATTGGCATTGACACGAAAAATCGGACGAAGCAAATCACAAAGAGTTTTGGATCATGACAACCTTACCCAAGCGATGAAAGAAAAGTGTGGGTCAGGTCTTTGTTTGACTTGGTCCGAGCGTGATGGTTGGCACACAGCGCCAAGTGTTGAACTCTGTGATGGTTGGAAAATCCACCATGTGTCCATCGCTCCCAGACGACGAATTAAATCAATCCTGGTCTACTCAGGAGGGTACTTTTACCTACGGTTGGTTGACTACAAAATTCAAGTCTTTTCAGTCCGAACATCCGACCTGTTCGGTTTTATGCGCCTGCAATTTGCTCAATTTTGCAAGATGAACAACCTCTCGCTCTCCAACGATGAGCATAATTTTGCTCACCCTTTGAAGGCTATTTCGAGTCCGGTATGTAGGAGTTTTGATCAATATAAATATTTATGTGAACGTGAAATTGATCGGCATGGATTTTGCGCATCAGATCGTCGTATCGAAGCCTTTCGGTTGAACGGGTTGGTCTCATAGCGAAATGATTTCGTTGAAATATGGCCAATTCAGACCCGGTCATCTATCATTGCCTTGAGGGTGAGGTAGAGGCCATAAGCGGACGATAAGGATATTGCATCAACCTGAGCTTCAGGCTGATTGCAGGCGTTTGTGAAACCAAGCGTGTTGAGTGTTTGCGCCATGAACGTCACTGCCACTCCCACCGCCAATGACAAACAGTCATGGCGGGGGCCCCAGAACATCAAAGCAAAGTGATGTCTTTGATCAAACGGGAACGCAGTGCGCGCCGTTTGAGTTGATCAACTGAGTCATCTGTCCACCAATGTGAAGAGTTGCCCCAGATCCAATCGGTACCCGTAATCCCTAGTAACTGAACTTCTCCCTTCGTACCTGAAATTGTTCGATCAAAGGTCTTGCCTCCAACATTGAAGGTGATTTGATGAGTCCCCTCTTTTAATCGCAGGCGAATCATGGAGTTTGGAACAGTCTCCATCGCTGCGCCACCATCCACAGAAATGTCCAACGGATGATGTCCGTCGCCCCAATAACGCACGACGTAAACCGTCAGAGCTTCAGGCACTGAGGCAAACGACTTTGCTTCATCATCTTTGGCAATGCTGGGTGCAGGATCTTTGGTGCAGTAAGCATTTCTTCCTCGATCCGTATGGCAATGCGGCTTCTCAGCGATTCGATCAACCGGTGAAGCGCAGCCCGCGATGCCAAGTACGCAAGCTGAGACGACGATTGTTTTAGTAATCCAAGTTTTCATAATATTTTCCCAAAATTGATCCACCATTTGTGGCAAAAACAAGTAAGTTGTAAACGCCTCATTTCAGAACAAAACGTGCAGAAGTGGTTTTCCCAGCTGAACTGAATTGAGCAACAACCTTTGTCCCAGGAGCTACCTTGAAGCTACCTTTGGCTTCAAGCTTGTCGCCTGTTGGTTTCAACTCAACTTCTTGCTTGTCAGCGCCAGAAAGCAGTGTGACTTTTGCCGTCGTTTTACTCACGTCAACGGGTTTGCCATGGTCACGCACGAACAACTGCAGCACATCAGGTTTGGCGACCAGTTCGTAGTCAACATCCTTGACGGTGGTCAAAACACCACCTTGCATGGGTTTGTGATCCGCATCGTGTGGCCCTGCCCATGCGAGTCCGCTGAGAAAAAGCGACGATGTGATCAAGAGCGTATGGAATTTCATGAGATGTCCTTTTGAGGTTTTGGTTGAGGTTGAAGAAACGAATGAATGGTCAGAATGCTTCAGCATCTTTGTCTTGCAAAAGCGCCTCGGCAGGTTTGCGGCCAAAGAGCCAAAACATGGCAGGCGTCAGAAAGGTGTCGAGCAGCGTCGAGCTGATCAAGCCCGAGAAAATCACCACGGCGACCGGGTGCAAAATTTCGGTGCCGGGGCGTTCGGCCTCGAAGAGCAATGGTGCCAATGCGAAGGCAGTCACCAAGGCCGTCATCAACACCGGGCTCAAACGTTCCATCGAACCGCGCAAGATCATGGGCTTGGTGAAGGACTCTCCCTCAAAGCGCATCAGGTTGATGTAATGACTGACCTTCAAAATGCCGTTGCGCACCGAAATGCCCGCCAGCGTGATGAAGCCGACCAGGGCGGCCACCGACAAGGGCTGACCTGACAGCCAAAGACCCAACACGGCACCCACGAGCGCCAAGGGAATGTTCACCATGATCAAGGCCGACAAAACGGCGGACTTGTAGCGGCTGTAAAGCACCACAAACATCAACACCACAGAGACCACCGAGAGCAAAGAGATCAGGCGCGAGGCTTCTTCTTGCGCCTGAAACTGTCCTCCAAGGGTGATGAAGTAGCCCTCTGGCAATCGAGAATCCGCCGTCACTTTGCGTATGTCGGCCACAACTTCTGACAATGGGCGGCCCGAAGCGTTGGCAGAAATCACGATACGCCGCTTGCCGTTGTCCCGACTGATTTGGTTGGGACCATCGGCGTCTTCAATCGTTGCGATTTTGGACAGCGGAATTCTGCCCGAGGGTGTTTCGATCAACACCTGGCCCAAGCCTTCCAGCGATCGTGCGGATTCTGGTAAACGCACAACCAACGCAAAGCGGCGACCTCCCTCCATGATTTGCGTGACACGTTCACCTTCCACCAGGGTCTGCAGTGTGGCAAGCACTTGCGCGCCAGACAGGCCGTATTGCGCCGCTGCCGCATAGTCCAACCGTACCTTGATCTGGGGTGCAAGAACTTGTTTTTCGATTTGCAGGTCAGCTATGCCCTCGATACCTGACAGCCGTGAGCGCAGCGCATCGGCTTGCCCGCGCAGCACGTCCAGGTCTTCGCCAAAAATCTTGATGGCGATTTGGGAGCGCACCCCAGACAGCATGTGGTCGATGCGGTGTGAGATGGGTTGCCCCACCTCAATCGAAGCAGGCAGGTTGACCAAGCGTGCACGGATGTCGGCACGGACCTCATCCATTGAGCGCGTCAACTCGCCTGAGGGTTTGATGCCCACGTCCAATTCGCTGACATGAACACCTTCGGCATGCTCATCCAGTTCAGCACGTCCGCTGCGCCTGCCCACATGCAGCACTTCGGGCACCTGCTTGACCAGCACTTCGGCCTGGCGCGCCAGGTCAGAGGACTCGGTCAAGGTCACGCCCGGGTTCAGCCGTATGCCCACCAGCAAGGTGCCTTCATTAAAAGGAGGCAAGAAGGTGGTCGGAAAAAACGGAACAGCCGCCGCAGCCAACACCACCGCCACACATGCACTGGTTATCGCCACGCGTGGCTTGTCCAGCACTTTTTGCAAACTGCCTTTGTAGCCTTGCTTGAGCCATGCCAGCACTTTGGTGTCGCCATGGTCCAGGTTTTTCATGCCCGGCAAGAGGTAGTAGCTCAGCACCGGCGTCATCGTTACCGACACCAACAAAGAGGCCAGTGTCGAGATGATGAAGGCAATGCCCAGCGGCACAAACAACTTGCCTTCCAGGCCCGGCAAAGCAAAAAGCGGCAGGAAGACCAGCACGATGATCACCGTCGCATAGAGGATCGCCGAGCGGACTTCCATGGACGCCTTGGCCACGAGCGCGAGCAGCGACAGGCGCTGACTGGGGTCCTTGGCACGGTCTTCTTTCATGCGCCGCAAGATGTTTTCCACATCCACCACGGCATCGTCCACCAGTCCGCCAATGGCAATCGCCAGTCCTCCAAGCGTCATGGTGTTGATCGACAAGCCAAAATACTTGAACACCAGTGCCGTGATGAAGATGGACACTGGGATGGCGGTGAGCGCGATGATGGTGGGTCGAACTGTGCCCAAGAAGAAGAAAAGGATCGCGGCCACAAACAGCGACGCACCGATCAACTTGCCTTGCAGCGTCGAGATCGACGCCTCAATGAAGCTGGCCTGGCGGAAGGTCACACGGGGTGCCTCCATCCCCTCAGGAAGGGATGCCTTGAGATCCGTAATCGCTTCTTCAATCGACTGTGTCAAACGGGTCGTGTCAGCGGTGGGTTGCTTTTGAACGCCCAGAATCACGGCGGGCTTGCCCTCAAAGCCTGCATCCCCACGTTTGATGGCTGCGGCAAAAGTGACCTCAGCGATCTGGCGCAACAAGATGGGCTGACCGTTCTTGGCGGTGATGGCCAGATTGCGCAAGTCCTCCAGACGGGAAGTGCGACCAAGATTTCGAATCAGGTACTCGCGCCCGTTGAGTTCCAGAAACCCCCCCGAGGTGTTGGCCGAAAACCCGCGCAACGCCGACTCCAACTGGTCCAAGGAGATGCCCAAGTCAGACATGCGCGCTGTATTGGGCTGCACCTGAAACTGACGCACTTCGCCGCCAATGGGGATGATCTGTGCGACACCCGGTATGGACAAGAGTCGTGGCCGGAGCACCCAGTCGGCGTACTCACGCACGGCCATAGGGGAGATTTTCTGCGGATCGACAGGAATAGCGATTTGCATGATCTCACCCATGATGGAACTGATAGGCCCCATCCGTGGAATTACCCCGGCAGCCAAACCTTCTTCCATGGACGAGAGGCGTTCAGACACCAGTTGGCGTGCCCGAAAAATCTCTGTGTCCCAGTTGAAGGTGACATACAAAAAGGACAGGCCAGCAGAAGAGGTTGAACGAACCGATTCGACCCCAGGCAAGCCATTCATGGCCGTCTCCAGAGGAAAGGTAATCAGTTGCTCGACCTCTTCGGGCGCCATGCCACCCGCCTCGGTCATGATCGTCACGGTCGGTTTGTTGAGGTCGGGAAAGACATCGACTGGCGTTCGAGACAATGTGAATGCCCCGTAAGCCATCAACACGGCACCCGCTATCAACACCAGAAGCCGGTTGGTCAGGCTATTTTCGAGAAGCCACTTGAACATATCGTGACCCCTTTAACGGACTTGGTTGATGAGCGTGGCACCTTGGGTCGCCACACGATCGCCAGACTTCAAGCCCGAGATCACCGTGACACGCGCTCCATCCAGGGGCTCGAACGTCACTGTGCGGGGTTCAAACTGCTCAGCTGCAGACTTGACCCACACCACGTTCTGATTGGCAGCGTTTTTCATCACTGCCGACTGGGGGACCGCAATACCCTGTGTCTTTTGCTTGGACTGCACATAGACTTTGACGGGCTGTCCAACGGCCAGGCCTAGTAGTTCCGGGCTTTGCACTTGGAAGTTCAGCGGCAGCGCTTGCTCGCGCAAACTGCGCGCTGCACCCATGAAAACCAGTGGCGTGCGCTGGTCGCCGACAGCCAATGTGGCACCGCCGATGTTGTTGGCCACTGAGATATCAAAAGCCAAGGCTTCAATGCGCAGCCGCTTCGGGTCGACAATTTCAAAAATCAATTCCCGCGTGTCCACCACTTGGCCTGCCACGACATGCGCCGAGGCAATCACGCCAGAAACGGGCGCGACCAGTGCTTCTTTGCTGCTGAGGCCGCCACCGACGGCCGACAGGCGATCGGTCAGGCTGAGCACATCACTCTCTGCGGCTTCTACTTCCTTGCGCGGAACCGTGTCCGACAACTCGCGCAAACGTGCCAAACGCTTTTCAGCAAGCGCTTTGGCAGCGCGAAATTCGGCCAATTGAGTCAACTGACCTGCACGCTCCAGGGGGGCGACCGCAGGGACCACGTAGGCCAATACCTGACCCTTCTTAACGCTTTGCCCTGCGTTGGGCAGGCCATTAGGGCCGGGCTCAATGCGGCCAGCGTTAATGGGTTGGACTTTGCCTCCTGCGTTGGGGTCCATCAGTACCTGACCATTGAGTTCAAAGGCGCGTGGCAGCTCAGCGGTTTCCACCACCATCGTGCGCACATTCAGTTGGCGTTGGGCTGGTTTGGGCAGAAACACGCTGCCATCGGCCATGCGCTGTGGACCATTGGCATTGGCCGTCGCAGGCGCAGCGCCGTGGTCATGGCCTTCGCCCGCGTACGTAGGCAGCGCAGCACCTGTAAGGGTCAAAGCAGTGGCCAGTGCCATCCAGTGGCGTTTTTTTGAAGTGTTGATTGTTTTCATGCTGAGGCTCCTTAGGCCGTACGAGCTTGTTGACGAAAGCGAACGATCGCGCCTAATGCCATCAGGGCCAATAACCCCCCGCCGATCCACAGGGCGATGCCTTTCCAAGAAGAACCACTGACAGGTTCATCTTCGTCCTCGTGCAAATCGAGTTCGCCAGTCAGCAGGTCGTTCAGTTCACCGGCCTGAATGGTTGCGGTGATGGCAATGACGCCAGGTTTGAGCGTGTCCTTGAGGATGACTTCGTATTCACCTACGCCATGTTTTTCGGCTTTGTATTTGCCGCCTTGAATATCGATGTCAATTAGGGCGTCATTGACCGGACTGTTGTCTGTAAAACGGTCCAGGTAAATCGTCAGCTGCTTGCCATTGACAATGCCGACCATTTCCAGATCCTCTGAAAACGCGACGAAACGCGGCAGTGCTGTTCCCTGGGTTTTTGGCGCAGCTTCCGCGTGATCGTGACCCGCACCGGCAATGGCCATAGGACTGAGTAATGTGAATATCAGCGCCATAAAGGTGGCGACTGTTGAATGAATGATCTTCATAGTGTTCCTTGAATTTTTGAGGGGTGTCAGCATCACTGAGGCAGCAGGCCCAAGGACTGCCGCAATGCCGAAATGGCGGAGGCTAGGTCAATTCGGCTTCGAGCGGCTTGTCTCGCGGCCTCTGCAGCCTCTGCTTCAATGCGCAAGCGGGTGGGCAGATCCGACTCGCCCAGCCTGAACGACTTGTCAAAAAAGCTGCGGGACTCGTTGGCCAGCTGGGCTCGTCGCTGCGCAGCATCAAGTTGAGTGCGTGCGGCCTCCAGACGAGCAGCAGCGCCTTGTTTGTCGGCTTGAATGCGCGCCTGCTCGAGGACCAGTTGTGACTGCACTTCTATCGCTTCGGCTTGTGCAGTCGCAAGACGGGCGTCATGCCTAGGGCCTGCACCCAAGGGCACGCGAATGCCAATCAGCACAGTCTGGCCATAGCGTTCTCCAAATGCCCCACGGCCGCGCGTGGTGGCCACCGTGAGTTCCGGGTTGGATCGCCTCTGGGCGCTGATCAGCTGAGCCGTCCGCTCGGCCATCGTGATGCGATCCTCCAGTTCAGCCAACAAGGGATGCCCCACTGACGCACCCGTATGTGGGGTCGAATCTGGCGTTGGCTCCACCGCCGCGTTGACTTTCAAGTCTGCCGGTGCCGTCCTGCCTGTTAGCGCCATCACTTGTGCCAAGGCTGCGGCAGATGCAGCTTGAGCTTGGGCGGCATGCGCTTGGGCCGCAGCGACAGCGCCTTCGGCTTGATGCTGGTCGGACTTTGCCAGATCACCCGCGTTGGTCCGTTTGGCAACATCAGCGGCGAGGCGTTGTGCATTGGCCAGTTGTTCGCTCGCCAGTTCAGCATCTACGCGAGCTCGCAACCAGCCCCACCAAGCATCCCTGACGGAAGAAGCGAGCCGAAGTTGTGAGGCGAGCAGCTTGCGCTCAACCAACGATATTTCAGCTTGCGCCAGATCGGCACTGGCTGTGCGTTGTCCGGGTAGCCAAATTGGAACTGCGATACCCACCTCAGCTTCCCGCGCACCGCTGTTGCCTGTCATCCGGTCTGATCGCTGACTTATCTCCAGCGAGGGCGGCTCGGGGGACAGCATCGACGCGGCTTTGGCCTGGGCCAGGGCGGCATCGCGACGCGATTGAAGCGCGTGCGCCTCGGGTTGCCTTTGCCACGCCGTTTCGAAAACATCTTTCAAGGACACCGAGCCACTCAACGCGGCGGCGGATGTGCCTTGTGCTTGGGCCGTCAGCACCAAGCCACTCAGGGTCATGACCAACAGCGCGATTCGAATCGGTGTCGGTCTTTTTTTGTACAAACTCATAGCTCATCTCCAATGGTGAAAACATCCAAGGAGATCAGCGAGCAGCGACAACACGTCGCTAGGCGATGACGCACAACGCGCAAAGCGTCATGTGCATCCGCACACAGGGGATTCGAAAAGAGGGAAAGGTAAAGAAACCCGAGGCTCGCCGATCAGGCAAGCACGGGCCATTGAGGCCGTTCAGGACGTTCACTTGCCATATGAGAAGCAATGACCTGAAGGTGAAGTGGGTGATCGTCAGAGGCTGCTAATGTGGTCTTGCTCAGATCGCTGACCAGGGCAGCGGCACAACCCATATGACAAGTGGCACAGTCATGGTCCATGCCCGCCGATTGAGGGGCATTTTTGCTGGACTCTTGCTGGTCAATTGACGCATGGTCATGGGTGTGGTGACCAGGGTGCTTGGCAGTCACACTGGTTTCGTGCTCGCAATAGCTTGCCATTGCTGCCCAGCTGTATTGCAAGGGCAACA
>JAGNVG010000070.1 GCA_017986605.1 Limnohabitans sp. | reverse complement strand
TGTGCGCAGGCAAGCTGGCACCGTCCACAGGGTTCTTCTCGAGCCACGAATAAGCCGGCATGTTCGACTCGGGGACCACATCACGTGGATTGTTCAAGTGAATACGGTGCCATTCATCGCTGTAACGGCCACCCACACGAGCCAGATCCGGACCGGTGCGCTTGGAGCCCCACTGGAAGGGGTGGTCATAGACGAACTCACCGGCCACAGAGTAAGCACCGTAACGCAGTGTTTCGGCACGGAAAGGACGGATCATCTGCGAATGGCAGTTGTAGCAACCCTCGCGCACATACACATCACGCCCAGCCACTTGCAACGCGGTGTAAGGCTTGAGGCCTTCCACGGGCTGTGTGGTGGATTTTTGGAAGAAGAGCGGCACGATCTCGACCATGCCACCGAACAACAACACAATGAGGATCAACACGATCATCAAAAAGTTGTTGGTCTCGATTTTCTCGTGGGAGACGCCACCTGTTTTTTGGTTTTCAGCCATGTTTTATTTCTCCTCAGGCGTGAGCGGTCAGGCTGGGAATCTGAACCTCAACCGAGCGACCTTGTGTGGCCGTCTTGATCGTGTTCCACAGCATGATCACCATGCCGCCCAAGTACAACAGACCACCCAGCAAGCGCAACACATAGAACGGGAAGGTGGCTTTGACCGACTCAACGAAGGTGTAGGTCAAGGTGCCGTCGGCATTGATGGCTCGCCACATCAAACCCTGCATCACACCGGCAATCCACATCGCGGCGATGTAGATCACGATGCCGATGGTGGCGGTCCAGAAGTGGATTTCAATCGCTTTGACGCTGTACATCTTTTTCTGGCCGAACAAACGGGGAATCAGGTAGTACATCGAACCCATGGTCACCAGACCCACCCAGCCCAAGGCACCCGAGTGCACGTGGCCCACAGTCCAGTCGGTGTAGTGGCTCAAAGCGTTGACGGTCTTGATGGACATCATCGGACCTTCGAAGGTCGACATGCCGTAGAAAGAAAGAGAAACGATCAGGAAACGCAAGATCGGATCGTCACGCAGTTTGTGCCATGCGCCCGACAAAGTCATGATGCCGTTGATCATGCCGCCCCAGCTGGGTGCCAACAAAATCAGGGAGAAGACCATGCCGATCGACTGGGTCCAGTCAGGCAAAGCGGTGTAGTGCAGGTGGTGAGGACCGGCCCACATGTAAGTGAAGATCAGGGCCCAAAAGTGCACGATCGACAGGCGATACGAATACACAGGGCGCTCAGCTTGCTTGGGGATGAAGTAATACATCATGCCCAAGAAGCCTGCGGTCAAGAAGAAGCCGACCGCATTGTGGCCATACCACCACTGGACCATGGCGTCTTGCACACCGGCATAGGCCGAGTAAGACTTGAAAGCGCCCACGGGCAACGCAGCGCTGTTGACCAAGTGCAACAAAGCCACGGCAATGATGAATGCGCCAAAGAACCAGTTGGCCACATAGATGTGACGCACCTTGCGCGTGCCCACTGTGCCAAAGAAGACCACAGCAAACGCAACCCAGACCAGCGTGATGAGAATGTCAATGGGCCATTCGAGTTCGGCATATTCTTTGCCCTGGGTGTAGCCCAGTGGCAAGGAAATGGCTGCCAGCACGATCACCAATTGCCAGCCCCAAAAGGTGAAAGCGGCCAGTTTGTCGTTGAACAGGCGGACATTGCAGGTGCGCTGCACCACGTAATAAGCCGCTGCGAACAAACCACATCCGCCAAACGCAAAAATCACCGCATTCGTATGCAGTGGGCGCAGGCGGCCGTAACTGAGCCATGGAATACCCAAATTCAGCTCGGGCCAGGTCAGCTGAGCCGCAATGATCACGCCAACCAGCATGCCCACCACACCCCAAACCACCGTCATGATGGCGAACTGCCGCACAACGGTGTCGTTGTACGAAGTCGCCTGCATATTGGCAAATTTCATTTTCACCTCTTCTTTTTTAAAAACTTCGCTTCAAGTTTGCCTTGGTGTATACCCTGAGCACTTGATCAAAATCAATCGTTGCGCAAAATTCGCTCGGCTTCCGCCTCAATGTCCTCAAATTGGCCTCTGTGAATCGCCCACCAGAGCCCCGCCAGGATGAAAAAAACCAAAACGACCGACAAGGGGATCAATAAATAAAGAATGTCCATCGGGCGATCCTCATGACAGATTCAAATGGGCTGATGCGTTGACGAGCGGTTTTTCGAGCACCACCGGACTCAAGGATTGCGCCAAACGCAGGGCATTGAGCACCACCAACAGTGAACTGAGCGCCATGCCCAGGCCTGCGGCCCATGCCGGCAACCAGCCGAACAAAGCCAAAGGCACACATGCCGCGTTGTAAATGGCCGCCCAAACCAAGTTTTGTTTCACGATGCGCAATGTTTGACGGCTCCGCAGGATGGTGCTGACCAAGACATCCAGATGGCCTCCCATCAGGACAAAATCGGCTTTGGACTGCGCCAATGGAACCGCTTGTCCCAGCGCAAAAGACACATCGGCTCCCGCCAGTACAGGGCCATCGTTCAGGCCATCCCCGACCATGGCCACCCGATGACCTTGGGACTGCCAAGTCTTGAGTGCCTGCAATTTGTCTTGAGGATTGCAAGCTCCTTGGGCATCGACAATGCCGACGGAGACAGCGACCTGTGCGACGGCTGCTGGTCCATCACCCGAAAGCACCTTGAGCGCCAAGCCCATCTTTTGGAGTTCTGCGACCACACTTGGTGCTTCAGGACGCAATTCCTCGGCCAATTCAAAGGTGGCCATCCAGCCTGTTTCATCGGCCAGACTGACTTGCAAATGGTGTCCATCAAAGTCAGGGGCTTTGCAAAATTGCGCTGACCCCAAGCGCAAGCTGAACTGCCCCACCCCGTCGATACACAAGGAGCCCAGCATGCCCTGCCCTGTCTTTTCAGACACGTTTTGGGCATGCAAGGCCTCCAAAACAGTCAACTCCCCAGCCCATTGGGCTTGACGTCTCGCCTCTGACCACAGTGCGCGAGACACGGGGTGCAAAGAATACCGGGCCAATGTGGAAGCCCACGTCAAAGCCTGATGGGATGAAACGCCAGAGCGGGTATGAACACGTGCAACCTTGAACGCATCCCGCGTCAAAGTTCCTGTTTTATCGAAAATGAGGGTGTCGATGCTGGCCAAATTTTGCAAGGCCTCTAGTCGCCTGACCAGCACCCCACTGCGCGCCAGTGCGCCAGCCGTGGCGAGCATGGCGGCAGGTGTCGCCAATGACAAAGCGCAGGGACAGGTCACGATCAACACGGCAACAGCGACCATCAATGCATGTGCGGGATCAGATGGCCACCAATAAACGGCCGAAGCCAGCGAGGCCAACAGCACGGCCAACAAAAACGGTTTGGCCCAGCGGTCAACCAACAAGGCCATGGAGGGCTTGGACACCGAAGCGCTTTCCATGAGCGCAACGATCTGGGCATAGCGGGTTGCTGCGCCGATCTGCTCTATTTGCACTTCCAATGTCCCGCTCAGGTTGTGGCTACCGGCAATCACCCGATCGCCCACTTGTCGCAACAACGGAAGTGACTCCCCCGTGAGTAAAGCCTCATCTACTTGGGATTGTCCAGAAAGCACACGTCCATCACCCGCAAAAGCCTCTCCGGCCAAAACTTCGATCACATCACCGACAGCCAAACGCCGGATGGAAAAACGCGCCCATGTCCCATCTGGCAGTCGCTTACGAACGCTGTCAGGCAAGCGATTCAAAACGGCTTCGAGCGCTCCAGCCGTACGATCTCGCAAGCGCAATTCCAACCAACGCCCCATCAGCAAAAAGAACACAAACATGGTCAATGAGTCGAAATAGACCTCTGCGCCAAATGGGCCATTGGGCTCAAAAGTGCCCAAACTGCTCACGACAAAGGTCACCACCATCCCCAGAGCCACTGGCAGATCCATGCTAATTTGGCGTTCTCTCAGATCACGCCAAGCACTGCTGAAAAAGGGTGCACAAGAAAAGAACATGACGGGCAAGGACAAAACCCATGAAGCCCAACGCAACAAGTGCATGGATTCGGCCGAAATGTCACCGGGTGCAGACAAATAGGCAGGCGTGGCGTACATCATCACCTGCATCATGCCCATGGCAGCCACAGACAATCGCCACACCATGCGACGCCCCTCTTGCCGTCGGCGCTCGTGGGCGTGCGCGTCGTTGGCAGGCACTGCCTTGTAGCCGAAGCGTTCAACTGAGCGCATCCACTGCGATGGCCGTGTTTGCTCAGGCGACCAGACGATGCGCCCTCTGTGACTGGCAGAACTGATTTGGACTGAAGAGACGCCGGGCACCGAGCGAAGGGCATCCTCCAAAGTGATGGCACAGGCTGCGCAATGCATGCCTTCAAAAACGACGCTAGAGCTCCATTGCCCGGGCAACTCACTCTCGGGCAAGCTGAATGCAGCCCATTCAGCCGGATCGTCCAGCAGTTGCAAGCGATCCGTGTTTTCCGAAGACAATGCCGCATGCTCAGCACTGGTGGCGTCATGCACATCTGGCGGAGGAGGGAAAACATTGACTTGTGTCATGTCCAGACGATACGACAGAAGAGCAAGACAAAGCTTGACGTGCATCAATTCAATTGGCACCGCGCTCTTTTAAGCTGAAGTTTTACAACCCTTCAGGAGCTCTCCATGTACAAACGTATTCTTGTGGCCACCGATGGCTCTGCTTTGTCCAAAAAAGCAGTGAGCAGCGCCATTGAACTGGCGGCCGTTTGTGGGGCGCAATTGCTAGCGCTCAAAGTCGTGCCGCGTTACCCGCAAGCCTATTTTGAAGGCAGCATTCCCTTATCTGCCGAAGAAATATCCCGAATTGAAACGCAATGGACAGAGTCTGCACAACTGCTGCTGGCGGGTGTCGACAAAGCGGCAAAAGCGAAGGCGGTGAGCTGCAAAGGGGTGACCGTCAAATCGGATGTGGTTTCAGACGCCATCATTGCCGCTGCCAAAAAGCACAAGGCTGACCTCATCGTGATGGCTTCTCATGGCCGCAAAGGCATCAAACGTTTGCTGCTCGGTAGCGAAACCCAGCAAGTACTCACGCACTCGCACATCCCCGTACTCGTTTTGCGGTAAGCATTTTCAGTCTAGCAATGTGACGGCGGCGAGCCTCAACACAGCCTCGCATAACTACAATAGTTCTCTATTTCGTAGAGGACTTGATGTGGTGATCCAATGGTTAGTACAAGCGTTTCATTTTGGGCCATTTCCATCATGGAGATTTGCAAAAGATGCCTGTTTGAGCGCTTGTCTGACCATCCTCTTGAGCACAGGACTGTCTGCACAAGAATTAGTCATTGAGAGCTGGCGCAAAGACGACCAGATCTTTTGGGACCGGGTCATCATCCCGGCATTTCAGCGCAAGCACCCTGGCATTCGTTTGAAATTTGCTCCCGAAGAAGCCCTGCATTACGACGGGAGACTGAATGCCCGTCTTTCAGCACGGGTCGCAGGAGACATCATCTTTTGTCGCCCGTTTGATGGCGGGTTGCGACTCTACGACAAAGGCTATCTCCAAGCCTTGAACGAAAACCACCTCAAAAATTTCAACCTCAATGCACGCCGCGCGTGGACCACGGACGACGGAAAAACCACCTACTGCTTGCCCGTGGCCTATGTCATCCACGGCATTTTCTACAACAAGCAGATCTTCAAGCAACTGAAACTGGAGCCGCCCAAGACATTAGCCGAATTCATGGACAGGCTGCAAAAAGTCGCAAAAGCGGGTCAAGTGACCCCATTGGCACTGGGAACCGCCGATATGTGGGAAGCGACCCAGGTGATTTTTACAGGCATGGGGCCCAATTTTTGGGCGGGCGAAAAGGCAAGACATGGCTTGATGAATGGCCGCAAAAAATTCACCGATCCAGAATTCATCAAAGCATGGCAGATGATGGCGCAGTTCAAGCCCTACATGCATCCTCAACAAAGCGGCATGTCCAACAGCGACATCCAACTTCTGTTTGCAACGGGCAATGCGGCCATTTATCCGACGGGTTCCTGGGACATTGACTTTTTGCGCAGCACCAGTTTTGCCTATAAAAAACAGATTGATATGGGCGTTTTCAAGCCGCCTCTAGAAGACAACCAACAGCGCTGTCATTTATCGGTTCATCCTGATTTCGGCATTGGCATCAATAAAAGTACACGCCACCGTGAAGCGGCGCAGGTTTTCCTTGAATGGCTCGGTTCTGCAGAATTCGCGCAGCTGATGACCGATACATTGAGTGGATTTTTCTCCCTGTCTCAACACGCCGTATCGATCAGAGACCCTCTGAGTCTCGAAATGACGAATTGGCGTCAAGAATGTGAAGACACGATCCGCCTCAACGCCGAGAAACTCAACCGTGTCTGGCCATCCTTGGAGGAAGAACTCTGGTTTGTGAACGTCAAAGTCATCAACCATGAAATGACACCCGAACAAGCTGCACAGTACATTCAAAGCATCCACGAGAAAAACGCCTACATCAAACCGGTGTTTTCAGTGACGCCATAAAAAAGACCGCCTAGGCGATCTTTTTTATCGGCACGAGTCACTCAAACAAACAAGCCTTTGAACTGATCACGCAGCAGGTTCTTTTGCACCTTGCCCATGGTGTTGCGTGGCAACTCGGGCACCACAAAGCAACGCTTGGGTATCTTGAAGTTGGCCAGCTGGGACTTCAGATCGGCCAAGATGGCGTCGGGCATCAGGCTCGCGCCAGACTTGGCGATCACCACCGCCACCCCCACCTCACCAAAGTCGGGATGCGGCACGCCCACCAAGGCACTCTCGGCCACCCCCGCCATCTCGTTGATGTAGCCCTCGATCTCGGCCGGGTAGACGTTGTAGCCGCCACTGATGATCAGGTCCTTGCTGCGGCCCACGATGGTGACATACCCGCGCTCGTCGACCTTGCCCACATCGCCTGTTTTGAAAAAGCCGTCGGTGGTGAATTCTTCTGCGGTTTTCTCGGGCATGCGCCAGTAGCCCTTGAACACGTTGGGGCCTTTGACCTGAATGCCGCCAATCTCGCCCACAGGCAGGTTTTGACCATCGTCACCGCGCACGCGCAGCGACACGCCCGGCAGAGGAAAGCCCACCGTGCCGCCCCGGCGTTCGGTTTGCTTGCCATAGCGCTTGTCGGCGCTATAGGGGTTGGACGTCAGCATCACCGTCTCGCTCATGCCATAGCGCTCCAGAATGGTGTGCCCGGTGCGCTGTTGCCATTCGTTGAAAGTTTCCAGCAAGAGCGGTGCAGAGCCGGCAATGAACAAACGCATGTTGCGCACTGCCTCGCGAGTCAAGCCTGGCTCGGCCAGCATGCGCACATACAGTGTGGGCACGCCCATGAACACCGTCGCCTCGGGCATGCGCGCGATCACGCGCTTGGGATCGAACTTGGCCAGCCAGATCATCTTGCTGCCGTTGATCAACGCCCCATGGATGGCCACAAAGAGGCCATGCACATGGAAGATCGGCAGCGCGTGGATGAGCACATCTCCACGCTGCCAGCCCCAGTAGTCTTTCAGCATCACGGCGTTGGACAGCATGTTGCCGTGCGTGAGCATGGCCCCCTTGCTGCGCCCGGTGGTGCCGCTGGTGTAGAGAATGGCCGCGAGGTCATCGGCCTGGCGGCTGACGGTCTCATGCTGGTCGCTGTGGTGCGCAGCGCGTTCCAGCAGTGTGCCCGTGCGGTCGTCGTTCAGCGTGAACACGTGTTGTGTGCCGGCCTTGAAAGCGATCTTGCTGACCCAGCCAAAATTGGCACCGCTGCAAACCACCACGGCAGGCTCGGCATTGCCGATGAAGTATTCGATCTCGGCACTCTGATAAGCCGTGTTGAGCGGCAAAAACACATAACCAGCGCGCAATGTCGCCAAGTACAGCATCATCGCTTCGACCGACTTTTCGACTTGCACAGCAATGCGGCTGCCCGCAGGCAAATTCAGGGAAGCCAGCAGGTTCGCCATCATGGCGCTGGCGCGGTCCAAATCACGCCAGCTGTAATGCAGGCCTTCATCGGTTTCCACCGCCACCGCATTCAAGTCAGAAGGGAAAGCCGCACGCAATGCGGCAAAAAGGTTGTGCTTGCTCATGTCAATCTAGGAGTTGAGGAAAACAGTGCGTCCCAATCGGGTCAATCCAATTTAGCCCCGGAGGCTTTGACGACTTGAGACCATTTTTTGAGTTCTGCTTTGATGAAGGCATCAAACTGAGCGCCGGTCAAATTTGGAAACTCAGCCCCCTGCCCGGCCCAAACGGCTTTGGCCTCGTCGGACTGACAGGCTTTGCGTATTTCATCGACAGCACGTGCCTGCGCATCGGCTGGCACGCCCTTGGGTGCCCACACGCCGTACCAAGTGGATACGGTGTACTCGGGCAAACCGAGCTCCGCCGAGCATGGGACATCCGGGAATGCCGGATTGCGTTTGGCCCCCGAAACCATGAGCGCCTTGATGCGGCCCCCTTTAATGTGCGCTGCCGAAGAGCCCAAGCCATCAAACATCATGTCCACATTGCCTGCGATCAGGTCTTGCAGAGCGGGACCGGCTCCGCGATAAGGAATGTGTGTGATGAACGTTTTGGTTTGCAGCTTGAACAATTCGCCTGCCAAATGGTGGGATGTCCCACCGCCAGCCGAACCGTAATTCAGGCGTCCTGGATTCTTTTTAACGAACTCCAAAAATGCTTTGAAATCTGCCACATTGACCTTCTTGGGGTTCACCACCAGCACTTGAGGCACATTGGCCACCAAGATCAAAGGGGTCAGATCCCGCTCCAGGTCATAGTCAAGCTTGGCATACATGTACGGTGCAATCGTGTGATGGACGGCCCCCATAAACAAGTTGTAGCCATCGGGAGATGCTTTGGCTGCCAAGCCCGCACCCAGCGTGCCGCCAGCACCTCCTCGGTTGTCAATGATCAGTTGCTTGCCAGTCAAACGAGAAAACTGCGCTGACAAGGGTCTTGCAAATGCATCGGTCCCACCACCCGCAGGAAACGGCACGATCATCGTGACCGGCTTGGCTGGCCAGCTGGCCTGCGCCTGCACAGCGCCTGAGCCCACAGCGGCAGCCGTCGCCGCGAGCTTGAGCACAAGGCGGCGATCCATGTTTGAATTCAATACAGTCATTGTTGTCTCCTTTGGGTTGTCAATGAATAAGCTCAAGTGAGCGGTCAGAAATAGAGGCGTTCGACGCCATCCGAAACGGCAATCTTGCTCTTGGCCAAGTCGTGCCGATAACGATCGAGTTTGCGCGGGTCGTACAGATAGTTGACCATCAGACCATATGACTGCTTGACGCCTTTGCTGGACAAGTCGGCAGCCCAATTGACTTTTTCAACCCGCGCACCATTGCCCAGATGAAAACGCGCGACCGGATCGGTTGGACGATCTTCGCTGAGTTCCTTGCCTAGGTAATGGGCCGCACAGCCCATCAGCCACTGCCGCAATGGCGAACGCTCGGACAAAGTCGGTCCCAGCTCCAGCGCAGACAGCACATGCCCAGCTGTGGCGGGCTCAAAACCAACAGAACGCCCGAGCTGAGTGCGCATTTTTTCGGGGGTGGCTTCGAGCATGCGCTCGGCGTTTTTGTTCAACCAAGTGCGAAATCCTGGTATCGGCGACAAAGTCGCAAAGGTTTTGAGCTTGGGAAAATCGGCCCGCAAAGTTTCGACCACCCGCTTGATGAGCGAGTCACCAAAGCTCACGCCCTTGAGGCCCGGTTGTGTGTTGCTGATCGAGTAAAAAATGGCGGTCGTTGCCCGGCTCAGGTCCACCGCTTCAGCCGACTCATCGAGCAGAGGGCTGATGCTGGAGGCGATCTCATCCATGAACGCCACCTCCACAAAAATCAGCGGCTCATCGGGCAAGCGAGGATGGAAAAATCCATAACAGCGGCGGTCCGAATCGAGACGGTTCTTGACGTCGCCCCAACTCTTGATGTCGTGTACCGCTTCGTACTTGATGAGTTTTTCAACCAGGCTCGCGGGCGAGTCCCAGCTGATGCGACGCAGCTCCAAAAAGGCCACATCGAACCAGGTGGTGAACAGGTTTTCCAGCTCGGCCTCGAGGGCCAACAGGCGTTTATTGGACTTGAGTGCAGGCATCAGCTCCTGGCGCAAATCCACCAGAAAGCGCATGCCCTCCGGGAAGACCGCAAAGCGTTGCAGCAGCCGTGTGCGCGGCGACACCAGGGCCTTGCGCAGACGGATTTCGGCCACGCCTTCGTCGGGAGTACCCACCGCCGCTTCGTACTGTTCACGGGCGGCTTTGACCTTGCTCGCGTCGGGCGCAAACTGCTCACTCATCAGCAGCCAACAGTCCTGGCGCTGCTCCGGCGTGGCCTTGGTGTACCACTGAGCCACACCCCGGGCGCGCTTGCCGCCTTCGACCTCGCTCACACTGGGGTCGACGATGGCCTGCAACTCGGTGAGTGTGCGGCGCAGCACACGCGGCGAAAGGGCCTCTTCCTTTTGGCGCAAAGTCGCATTAAGCCGCTCGCGCGATGAGCGCACTTGCGGCTCTTTGACTGCAGCGGCTTTGGCGCTGCGCGCCTCTGGCTTGCACTCGGATGCAGACGCTGCGGGCTTGCCAGCTACGGTCTTGCCGGCAGGCAGCCAGCCGGCCACCTTGCGGCCAATCCATTCGGACGTGCTCATGTCGCGTCCCCCTGCTGATGTTGAAGTGTGTTGACTGTGACGATGCGGCTCTTGCTCTGACGGGCCAGCTGACGCAAGGCCTCGCGTTGTCGCGTCAAGTGGGTACGCATAGCCGCTTCAGCACCTTGGGCGTCGCGTGCCTTCAGGGCCGCAAAAATCGCCATATGCTCAGCCAGCGACTGAGCTAGACGCCCTGGCGCATTGAGCTGCTGCAAGCGGGCCAGCTTGAGGATTTTGCGCAAATCACTGATCACTTGTGCCAGCCATTTGTTGCCTGCGATCGCGATGATGGCTTCATGAATCGCATAGTTGGCACTGTAGTAATCAGTAATGCGACCATGTTCAGCACTGTCTTGCAGTTGTTCGTGCAGGTTCTCGAGGGCCGCAATATCGGCATCTCCCGCCTGCTGCGCCGCTTCATAAGCACAGCGCCCTTCCAGCAAAGCGATGACTGGGAAAATATCATCCAGGTCGTTTTCGGTCACTTCGCCGACAAAGCTGCCTCGCCGGGGCTCATGTCGAATCAGTCCTTCGGCTGCAAGCACTTTGAGTGCCTCACGCAAGGGGGTACGTGAAATGGCCAACTGCTCGCACAAACGTGTTTCGTCCACAAAAGCACCCGGTGAAAGCTCACCCGCAAAGATCAGGTCGCGCAGTTGCTGTGCCACCTGGTCATGCAATGAATTGACGCGTCCGACCATGTAAATGCCTCGTGATTTCTTGTAATTATCCGTAATTACAAAGAGACTGCAGGCATCTTGTCAGCCAAACACCACACTTTCAGGCCCCGGATTTACCCTGATTCAAGACCTCAAAACATCACAGTCCCAGCAATCGCAAGGCGCGTTGGTAGGAGTCGCTAGGGCTCGTCACATCAAACTGAACCGTCTGCCAGCCCAACCTCATCGCACCCAACACATTGCGGCTCTGGTCGTCCACAAACACGCAGTCTGCGGGGGAAATGCCTAGCGCATCGGTACACATTTCATAAGCCCGCCGATCGGGCTTGAGGATGCCGGTGTAAGTCGCATCGATGATGACGTCAAACAACTGCAGCAAAGGCAAGCGTTCGCGAAAGCTCGCGCCGTAAAACAGGTCCAGTTCGTTAGACAGCACGGCCAGCTTGCAGCCCGCCGCCTTGGCCTGTTGCACGGCGGCCACCGCTTCGGGACGGATCACAGCCGCCACATCGGCCCCGCGTGCGCGCTGCACGAAGGTCTGCATATCATTCCACTCTTCGCCCACCAGCCGTCCCACGCTTTGGGTGCGGACCGTCCAGTACTCGCGTTCGGTGATGTGGTCGGCCTGCATGGCCTGCCACAAGGCATCGGTCTCGGGCGCAAAGGGGCCACGCCAAGTCAGCGTGCCGGGTGGCAAACCCAGAGCCGCCTCGCTCAGATCGTGCGTTTCAAAAAGGGTGCGGCTGATGACCCCGCCAAAGTCCAGCACCAAGGCCTTGGTCGATGCGGCGCTCATGGCGCGACCTTTTGCACCAAGCCACGGGCCAGCCAGTCGTCAAAGACCTTGAGCACCTGCTGCACAAAAGCCGCGTCGTTGATGTGCGCGTCAATGCGCGAAACCTCCGCTGCGCCCCAATCGCACTGGCCGCACTCATCCATCAAAGCCGCCAAACCCTCGGCATCATGCAGCGGCGCGCCGGGCCGGTCCCACTCTTCGATGCCTTGCAGTGGCAACACCAGATGCACCGGGCCACGGGCCTGACGCAATCGGCTTGCCAGCTCGCGGGCGAATTCGCAACGCATGTCGGCGTCGATGCCCACCGAAGCGATCAGGCGGTTGTGGTCGTGTGAGGGCCGCCCGGCAAAGCGCTCGGGCATCTGGCCCCAGGCCGGGTAATCCACCAGATCGGTGGCGCCAGGGGCGACGATCATCGGCACGCCTTTGAGGCCCGCGCCCATGAGGCGGTCAGGGCCTGCGCTCACCACTGAGCCGCCCATCTGGTTGACCATCTCCTGCAGACTGAAATCCATCACGCAAGCGAACTGGCCTTGCGCGGCCAGCGATTCAAACGCCCTCCCCCCCATGCCCGTGGTGTGAAACACGGCCAAATCAAAGCCGCGTTTGTCCAGCTCGAGCTGCAGCTGCACCATGTATTTCAGGCAGCTCGACCCCAAGGACGTCATGCCGACCACCGGTCGCTCGAAACGCGGCACACGGGCCACGCGGCAGGCTCCCACTACCGCCCCAGCAGCTTGGGCCAGGGCCGACTGGCACAGGCTGTTGAGGCCGTACAGGCCGCCTGCCCACAGCACCATCATCAAATCGGGCGGCATGCGCTCGGGCGGCAAGAGCGGCGAAAACGCCACCGTGGACAGCACCACCTTGGGCAC
>JAGNVG010000069.1 GCA_017986605.1 Limnohabitans sp. | reverse complement strand
CAGGACGAAGGTTCGCAATTGCTGGCCTTGCTGGTGGACGCGCACCGCGGCGAAATGGTGGTGGATTTTTGTGCCGGTGCGGGCGGTAAAACGCTGGCGCTGGGTGCGGCCATGCGCAGCACGGGCCGCCTGTATGCCTTTGACGTATCGGGTCACCGCCTGGATGCGCTCAAGCCCCGCATGGCCCGCAGCGGTTTGTCCAATGTGCATCCTGCAGCCATTGCGCATGAGCGCGACGATCGCGTCAAGCGTTTGGCCGGCAAGATCGACCGTGTGCTGGTCGACGCACCTTGCTCTGGCTTGGGCACCTTGCGCCGTAACCCCGACTTGAAATGGCGTCAAAAGCCCCAAGCTGTGCAGGAGTTGACCGAGAAGCAGCAAGCCATCTTGCAAAGCGCCTCTCGCATGGTCAAGTCGGGTGGACGCTTGGTTTATGCCACTTGCAGCGTCTTGCCCGAAGAAAATGAGCTGATTGCACAGGCTTTCAGTGCAGCCAATCCGGACTTTGTGCCCTTGAATGTGGCGCAAGAGTTGGATCGACTCAAAGTGCCCGATGCGGTCAACTTGTGCTCACCTGCCGCATCGTTAGATGCCCCCCAGGATGCCGTGCCGAGTGGCACCTTCTTGCGTTTATGGCCCCATCGCCATGCCACGGATGGATTTTTCGCTGCCGTATGGGTTAAAAAGTAATCATTTGACGCGCGTTGCGTGCGGATTCGGTCGAAATAGCTGTCCTTTTGTGGACGGAAAACTTAAAATTGATAGATTGCCTGAAATCAGGCGTTAGTAGAAAGACAGACTCATGTTGTTGCCTGATTGGGCCTTTTTGGATGCCTTGGTTCAGTGGATGGGCCATGGCCTGTTCGATTTGTCGTGGTGGCAAATGGTGTTGGTCACTTTGGGCCTGACCCACATCACCATCGCCAGCGTCACGATTTTCCTGCACCGTCACCAAGCGCACCGCGCTTTGGACCTGCATGCCATTCCCTCGCATTTCTTCCGTTTTTGGTTGTGGTTGACTACGGGTCAGGTCACCAAAGAATGGGCCGCCATTCACCGCAAGCACCATGCCAAGTGCGAGCAAGCAGAAGACCCGCACAGCCCGCATGTCTATGGCATCAAGACCGTGTTGTTCACCGGTGCCGAGCTGTACCGCAAGGAGTCCAAGAACCTGGAAACCATGAAGCGTTATGGTCATGGCACACCTGACGACTGGATTGAGCGCAATTTGTACACCCGCTTTTCCTGGCAAGGCGTGGCCCTCATGCTGATCATCGATGTGGCTTTGTTTGGCTTTCTGGGCCTGACGGTCTGGGCGGTTCAGATGGCCTGGATCCCGATCACGGCGGCCGGCATCATCAATGGTGCTGCCCACTATTGGGGCTACCGCAATTTCGAGGCGCACGACGCCAGCACCAATATCTCGCCTTGGGGCATCCTGATTGGTGGCGAAGAATTGCACAACAACCACCATACCTATCCCACTTCGGCCAAGTTGTCGGTCAAGCCATATGAGTTCGACATCGGTTGGTTGTACATCCGTGTGCTTGAGACTTTGGGCATGGCCACGGTCAAAAAGACGCCTCCCCGCTTGGCTTATGGCGACATTCGCCCTGTGGCCGATGAGAAGACTTTGGAGGCGCTGATCGCCAACCGTTACGAGGTCATGGCTGGTTACGCACGTAATGTGCGTGCGGTGATGCAACAAGAGGCTGACAAGCTCAAACTGGACGCCACTGTCTTGCAAGCCGCCAAGCGTTGGTTGCATCGTGATGCGGCCAAAGTGCCTGCCGATGCGCTGGCCCAACTCAAGCAAGCACGCGCAGCCAGCCCGGTGCTCGACAAGATGGTGCAAATGCGCGAAGAGCTCAGCCAGATTTGGCTCAACACGTCGCACTCACGCGAGCAATTGGCCGCTGACTTGCAAGCCTGGTGCCGCCGAGCCGAAGAAAGTGGTATCGCTGCTTTGCGTGACTTCTCCGTGAAGTTGCGCGCCGTTCGTCAGACGGCTTGAGCGCGCGGTTCAGTACAAATGCAAACAGGGCCTTCGGGCCCTGTTTGCATTTGGGTATGGTCAGCTCTCGCAGTCTGCTTTGATGCTGGGGCTAAAGCCATAAACCTACCTACAGGCCATCCTTTGGCCTTGCAGGGTGCAGCCAAGCATGCAGGCGGCTACAGTTTTGAACATGGTCAAAGGCGCATCGAAACCGTCACCGAGCGGCCCGTGTAGCGCCATTTATCAGGCATAAAAAAACCCGCTGTGTAGACAGCGGGTTTTTTGTTGCAAGGCTCAGGCCGAATTACTTCAGCTTGATTTCCTTGTATTCAACGTGCTTGCGAGCTTTGGGGTCGAACTTCATGATCGACATTTTCTCGGGCATGGTTTTCTTGTTTTTGCTGGTCGTGTAGAAGTGACCAGTGCCAGCTGTGGATTCCAGCTTGATTTTTTCGCGTCCGCCTTTGGTTGCCATGGTGTATGACTCCTAATGTTCTGGGTTTAGGCTTGACCGCGTGCACGCAGGTCTGCGAGCACGGCATCGATGCCGTTTTTGTCGATCAGGCGCAGAGCAGCGCTGGAAACGCGCAGACGCACCCAACGGTTTTCTGTTTCAACCCAGAAACGACGGTATTGCAGGTTCGGCAGGAACCGGCGCTTGGTTTTGTTGTTGGCGTGGGAAACGTTGTTTCCCGTCATTGGGCCTTTGCCCGTTACGTCGCAAACGCGTGCCATGTGGACACTCCGATACTTTTAAAACAGCTGGTGCCGATGGGTCTCATGCAGACTTGCATGGGGCCTGGCGCTCCAGCCTCACCTCGCCAAGATGGGTGGCGGTATCCCAGATCGCTGACTCTGTGGCCCCAGTCGAAAAGCCCGGGCAGATCCAGCAAAGCCTTGAATTATAGCCAGAAAGTGCAGCCTATCTGAAATAGGACGGCTGATTTTGACCATATCCTTAGATGACCCATAGGCTTTGAACTGCTGGGCCAGCTGGGGTGACTTGGCAAAGCGAAGCGCCTCTGAACTCCGGCGGGCCCGCGCTTCAAAGCCGCTGATCGAGTAAGACCCTCCATCAGCCGTTGTTTTGCTCCAGAAAACGCTGTGCATCCAAGGCCGCCATACAGCCTGTGCCCGCGCTGGTGATGGCCTGGCGGTAAACGTGGTCCTGCACATCGCCAGCGGCAAACACGCCAGGCACCGAGGTCTGGGTAGCAAAGCCCTTCAGACCACCTTGAGTCACGATATAGCCGTTTTCCAATTCAAGCTGGCCTTGGAAGATCTCGGTGTTGGGGGCGTGGCCAATGGCGATGAAGCAACCCTTGAGTTCCACATCTTCCAAGCTACCGTCCACGGTGCTTTTCAGGCGCACGCCGGTCACGCCGGACGCGTCACCCAGCACTTCTTCCAGTGTCTGGAAGGTTTTGAGCACGATCTTGCCTGCGGCGACCTTTTCCATCAGCTTGTCGACCAAAATCGGCTCGGCTTTGAATTTGTCGCGGCGGTGGATCAAGTAGACCGTGCTGGCGATGTTGGACAAGTACAGGGCTTCTTCGACCGCCGTGTTGCCGCCGCCGACCACGCAGCACAGCTGCTCGCGGTAGAAAAAGCCATCGCAGGTGGCGCAGCCGCTCACACCCCGGCCCATGAAGGCCGTCTCAGATGGCAGACCCAGGTATTTGGCCGAAGCGCCCGTGGCGATGATCAGGCTGTCGCAGGTGTAAGTGCCGCTGTCACCGGTCAGGGTGAAGGGGCGCTGGTCGAGTTTCACGGTGTGGATATGGTCGAACACGATTTCGGTGTTGAAGCGTTCGGCGTGCTCCTGAAAGCGCTGCATCAGCTCAGGGCCTTGCACGCCATGCACGTCTGCTGGCCAGTTGTCGACTTCGGTGGTGGTCATGAGCTGACCGCCTTGCGCCATGCCGGTGATCAATAAGGGTTTCAGGTTGGCCCGTGCGGCATAAACTGCAGCGGTGTAACCGGCTGGGCCTGAGCCGAGAATCAGGACTTGGGCGTGTTTGGTGGTGGATGACATGGCGTGCAATCGGTTGAATCGGTCGGTAGAAAGACAAGCTGGATACTTGACGTCGAATGGGGTGATTGTAAGAAACCACCAAAGGCAGCGGGCCGAGAGGGTTTCCAAAGTGTTTTTGCGCTGACCGATGGCGGTTTGATCGGGTAAGCTTGAGCCTTAATTTATGACCTATTCACTGCACACGTTGACCAACCCCACGGCTCGGCCCCCGGAGGTTGAAGCGCCCCAGACCTTTTGGTCGCGGTTTGCGCAAGAAATCGCCCTTTTGCTGGGGGGCGCTTTGCTATTGCTGTGTCTGCTGGCTTTTTTGAGTTACCAACCCTCCGATCCAGCTTGGTCTACTTCGGGCAGCGGTTCGGTGGTGCGCAACTGGGTTGGGCGGGCAGGCGCTTGGTTGGCCGATTTGGCCTATTTCGGACTGGGTTACTCTGCTTGGTGGTGTTTGGCGGCAGCGGGCCGCGCTTGGTTGGTCGGTTTGGCCCGCTGGATGCGAGGCCCAGCAGGTGAGGAAATGTCGGCTCCGCCTGCTGACTGGCGGCGCAGTCGCTGGAGCTTTTGGATTGGCTTGTTGGTCTTGGTCTCGGCAAGTGCCAGCATTGAATGGGCGCGTCTTTATCGGCTTGAAGTTCACCTGCCTGGGCACAGCGGCGGTGTGGTGGGGTATTTGGTCGGCACTGCCAGCGTGCGCTGGATGGGCTTTACCGGTGCCGCATTGATGGGCATTGCGCTGGTGGTGGCCGGTGTCGCGATGGTTTTCCGTTTTTCATGGGGACAGTTGGCGGAACAGGTCGGCGCACGCTTGGATGCGCTGATTCAGTCCCGGCATGTCAAACGTGAAATTCAGGAAGACCTCGCTTTGGGTCAGCAAGCTTTGCGAGAGCGAGAGCAATCGGCGCCCACCCAGGCCATTGAGCCGAAATGGGACATGGACCATCTGACGCCTGCGCCTGAGGGCCAACTGGACTTGGAGCCTGTGCCAGTTCCTGTGCCGCCACCTGCACCCATGATCATCGAGCCTGCGGTGGTCGATGTGCCTCGCAGTGAGCGTGTGGTCAAGGAAAAACAAAAACCCCTCTTCAATGAGTTGCCCGACAGCAAGCTGCCTCAGGTGGACTTGCTCGATGCCATCACTTTGCGCCAAGAGACGGTGTCGCACGAAACGCTGGAGATGACCAGCCGTTTGATCGAGAAAAAGCTCAAGGACTTTGGCGTCGAAGTCCGCGTCGTGGCGGCAGCACCAGGTCCGGTGATCACCCGCTATGAGATCGAACCGGCCACGGGGGTCAAAGGCTCACAGGTGGTCAATCTGGCCAAAGACTTGGCGCGTTCGCTCAGTTTGGTGTCCATTCGCGTGATTGAGACCATTCCGGGCAAAAACTTCATGGCGTTGGAGTTGCCCAACGCCAAGAGGCAGTCGATCAAGTTGAGTGAAATTTTGGGTTCACAGGTCTACAACGAAGCGAAGTCCATGTTGACCATGGGTTTGGGCAAAGACATCATCGGCAACCCGGTGGTGGCCGATCTGGCCAAGATGCCGCACGTGCTGGTGGCTGGTACCACCGGTTCTGGCAAGTCGGTCGGTATCAACGCCATGATCCTCTCCTTGCTTTACAAGGCAGAAGCGCGTGATGTGCGCCTCTTGATGATTGACCCCAAGATGCTGGAGATGTCGGTCTACGAAGGCATTCCTCACCTGCTGGCCCCGGTGGTCACTGACATGCGTCAGGCTGCGCACGGACTGAACTGGTGCGTGGCCGAAATGGAGAAACGCTACAAGCTGATGAGCAAGATGGGCGTGCGCAACTTGGCCGGATACAACCAGAAGATCGACGAAGCCACTGCTCGCGAAGAGTTCATCTACAACCCGTTCAGCCTCACCCCGGACGATCCCGAGCCGCTCAAACGTCTGCCGCACATTGTGGTGGTGATCGACGAGTTGGCCGATTTGATGATGGTGGTGGGCAAGAAGATCGAAGAGCTGATCGCCCGACTGGCGCAGAAGGCCCGGGCCGCCGGTATCCATTTGATTTTGGCGACGCAGCGCCCCAGCGTGGATGTGATCACTGGTTTGATCAAGGCCAACATTCCGACCCGCATCGCCTTTCAGGTGTCGAGCAAGATCGACAGCCGCACCATCTTGGACCAGATGGGTGCCGAGGCGCTGTTGGGCATGGGCGATATGCTCTACATGCCTTCGGGCACTGGGTTCCCCATCCGGGTGCATGGCGCTTTTGTGAGCGACGAAGAGGTGCACCGCGTGGTGAGCTACCTCAAGAGCCAGGGCGAGCCCGATTACATCGAAGGCGTGCTCGAAGGCGGCACGACCGATGATGATGGCGGGATGCTGGGCGAGGGGGATAACTCTGAAAAAGACCCTATGTACGACCAAGCTGTCGAAGTGGTGTTGAAAAACCGCAAGGCCAGTATTTCTTTGGTGCAGCGCCATCTCAAAATTGGTTACAACCGCGCCGCCCGCTTGGTCGAAGACATGGAGAAGGCCGGTCTGGTCAGCAGCATGAGTGGCAGCGGCCAGCGCGAAATTCTGGTGCCTGCTCGGGCAGAGTGATGAACATGAACCGTTTGGAACGTGCCCGCAGGCAAGTGGTGGAGGGGCTTTTGTTTGCAGGGCTGTGCATGGCGATGCCCGCGCTGGCGGATGGCCTGGATGCCTTGACCCAATTCATGAAGCAAGCCCGCAGCGGACGCGCGCAATTCAGTCAGTCGGTCACATCGCCTTCGAAAGCTGGCCAGCCGGCACGTGTCAAGACATCGAGTGGCAATTTTGAGTTCCAGCGCCCGGGCAAATTCCGCTTTGACTACCGCAAACCTTTTGTACAGAACTTGGTGGCCGATGGCCAGACGCTGTGGTTGCACGATGTGGACTTGAACCAGGTCACGGCACGCAAGCAGGCGCAGGTCTTGGGCTCCACCCCCGCCGCCTTGCTCACCGCTGCCTCTGACCTCGAGTCGTTGAAAACCGATTTTGTGTTCAAAGCCGAGCCTGACCGTGATGGTTTGCAATGGGTCAGCGCGACCCCCAAAGCCGCCGAAGGTCAGATTCGGACTGTGATGGTCGGTTTGCGCGCGACCGACAAAGGTCCCGAACTGGCGGTGATGGACGTGCAGGACAGTCTGGGCCAGCGCTCTGTGCTGACCTTCTCCGCTTTTGAGCTCAATCCTGCGCTGACCGCTCAGGCGTTTGTCTTTCGCGTGCCGCCCGGGGTGGACGTGATCCGCCCATGACTCCACCCCTGTCGCCCCATGCCCCCTTGGCGGAGCGTTTGCGCCCAAGGCATTTGGGTGAGGTGATTGGTCAGCAACATTTGCTGGGCGAGGGGATGGCCTTGCGATTGGCGTTCGAGTCGGGCCAGCCGCACAGCTGCATTTTGTGGGGGCCACCGGGTGTGGGCAAAACCACCATCGCCCGTTTGATGGCCGATGCCTTTGATGCGCAGTTTTTGAGCATCAGTGCCGTGCTGGGCGGCGTCAAGGACATCCGCGAGGCGGTGGAAAAGGCTGAAGCAGCCCGCACCGGTTTACATCCCCAACGGACCATCATGTTTGTGGACGAGGTCCACCGATTCAACAAGAGCCAGCAAGACGCCTTTTTGCCGCATGTCGAAAGCGGCTTGTTCACCTTCATCGGCGCCACCACCGAAAACCCGTCTTTCGAAGTGAACTCGGCCTTGCTTTCTCGGGCGGCCGTCTATGTGTTGCAGCCTTTGTCGGAGGGCGACTTGCAAAACATTGTCGTGCGGGCGCAGGGCATTCAGGCCGTTCCGGGCATTGAGCCCGATGCACTGGCCCGCTTGCTGGCCTATGCCGATGGCGACGCACGGCGCTTGTTGAACACGCTCGAGACCCTGTCTATGGCGGCCAAACAAGAGGCCATAGACCCCGTGACAGACGCTTGGCTGATGCGTGTGTTGGGCGAGCGCATGCGCCGCTACGACAAAGGCGGAGAGCAGTTCTACGACACCATCAGCGCTTTGCACAAATCGGTGCGGGGCTCTGACCCCGATGCCGCACTGTATTGGTTCGTTCGCATGCTCGATGGCGGTGCAGACCCACGTTACATGGCACGCCGTTTGATCCGCATGGCCAGCGAAGACATCGGCTTGGCCGATCCACGCGCCTTGCGCATGGCGCTGGATGCCGCCGATGTGTATGAGCGTTTGGGCAGTCCCGAGGGGGAATTGACTTTAGCGCAATGTGTGATTTATCTGGCCATGGCGCCCAAATCCAATGCGGCCTACAAGGCCTTCAACGAAGCCAAAGCCTTTGTTAAAAAGGATGGTACGCGCCCGGTACCCATGCATTTGCGCAATGCCCCAACCCAGTTGATGAAAAATCTCGATTACGGCAAAGGCTATCGCTATGCCCATGACGAAGCCGATGGTTTTGCGGCGGGTGAGCGCTATTTGCCCGAAGGTATGCCCGAGCCTGGTTTTTACAGGCCGGTTCGCCGAGGTTTGGAAATCAAAATTGCCGATAAATTGGAAGAATTGCGAAAGAGAAATTCAGCCACAGGGTAATTCCCGAGCAAATTGAATACTGACACGATCCTTTCTTTCACTACAATCCCGCCACCCCCGCCCAGACAAGAGCTGATCTGGCGGGGTTTTTGCTAGTTGTCAGGGGTTACCCAAAAAGTGACTCTTGATGTGATAACAACAACCGAAGCGCGACCCGTTAAGAACAGGTCAAAACACGGAGAAATTTTATGGACGTCTTCTTCCAGCAGGTCATCAACGGCCTGGTCATGGGCAGCATGTACGCCTTGGTGGCCTTGGGCTACACCATGGTGTACGGCATCATCAACCTGATCAACTTTGCGCACGGTGAAGTGCTGATGGTGGGCGCTCTGACGAGCTGGACCGCCATTGGCATGATGCGAGACGCCATGCCGGGTGCTCCGGGCTGGGTCATCTTGATTTTGGCCACCTTGATCGCGTGTGTGGTCGCGGTGGTCCTGAACTTTTCGATTGAAAAAATCGCTTACCGCCCATTGCGCAACAGTCCCAAATTGGCTCCGCTGATCACTGCGATCGGCATGAGTATTTTGTTGCAGACCTTGGCCATGATCATCTGGAAGCCTAACTACAAGGCTTACCCGACCTTGTTGTCGAGCACACCGGTCAACATGGGGGGGGTGGTCATCACGCCCACCCAAATCATGATTTTGGGCGTCACCGCCGTTTCATTGGCTGTCTTGATGTGGTTGGTCAATTACACCCGTCTGGGGCGCGCCATGCGGGCCACCGCAGAAAACCCGCGTGTGGCAGGTTTGATGGGTGTCAAGCCAGACATGGTGATTTCGGCCACCTTTGTGATTGGCGCCATCTTGGCCGCCATTGCGGGTGTGATGTACGCATCCAATTACGGCACAGCACAACACGCCATGGGCTTTTTGCCAGGCCTCAAAGCCTTCACGGCAGCTGTGTTTGGCGGCATCGGTAACTTGTCCGGTGCTGTGATCGGTGGCATTTTGCTGGGCCTGATCGAAGCCATTGGCTCGGGCTACATCGGCCACCTCACGGGCGGTGTCTTGGGTAGCCATTACACCGATATTTTTGCGTTCATTGTTTTGATCATCGTGCTGACTCTGCGTCCCTCGGGCCTCATGGGTGAGCGTGTGGCCGATCGCGCTTGATGGAGGCAAATATGAAAAACAACAAAACACTTCAATACATCCTGATCGCTGCAGGGCTGATTGCATTGCCCTTGATCCTGCAAGTTTTCGGCAACGCCTGGGTGCGTATCGCCGACATGGCCTTGCTGTACATCTTGCTGGCCATTGGCCTGAACATCGTGGTGGGTTATGCCGGTTTGCTCGACTTGGGCTACGTGGCGTTCTTCGCGGTAGGGGCCTATATGTACGGCTTGCTGTCGTCACCCCACTTGACCAACACCTTTGCATGGATCGCCACGGCCTTTCCAGAAGGCATGCACATGCCCATCTGGCTGATCGTGCCTGTGGGGGCTGCGCTGGCGGGTCTGTTTGGCATGTTGCTGGGGGCGCCTACGCTCAAGTTGCGCGGTGACTACCTGGCCATCGTGACTTTGGGCTTTGGTGAAATCATCCGTGTGTTCATGAACAACCTGGACCACCCTGTCAACATCACCAACGGCCCCAAAGGCTTGGACCAAATTGATCCCATCTCGATCTTTGGTCTGAACCTGGGCAAAAAGCTGATGATCGGTGACTTTGAAATTGCGTCGGTCTCGCTCTATTACTACCTGTTCCTGAGCTTGGTGTTGGTGACCATCCTGATCTCACATCGCTTGGAAATTTCTCGCATCGGCCGCGCCTGGATGGCCATCCGCGAAGACGAAATCGCGGCCAAAGCCATGGGCCTGAACACCCGCAACCTCAAGCTTTTGGCTTTCGGCATGGGCGCTACTTTCGGTGGCGTCTCGGGTGCGATGTTTGCAGGTTTCCAGGGCTTCATCTCGCCCGAGTCCTTCAGCCTGATGGAGTCGGTGATGATTGTGGCCATGGTGGTGCTCGGTGGTTTGGGCTATTTGCCCGGTGTGATTTTGGGCGCCATTTTGTTGTCCGCATTGCCCGAGGTGCTGCGCTATGTGGCCGGCCCACTGCAAGAGATGACCGGCGGCCGTTTGGACGCCTCCATCATGCGCCAGCTGCTCGTGGCTTTGGCCATGATCGTGATCATGTTGATGCGTCCTCGCGGGCTGTGGCCCTCGCCTGAGCATGGCAAATCGCTCAAGACGAAATGAAGGAGCAGAACATGAATCCAACAGCCAACAAAGACACCGTTCTCAACGTTTCCGGCATTTCCAAGCGATTTGGCGGTCTGCAGGCCCTCTCGGATGTGGGCATCACCATTCAACGCGGTCAGGTCTATGGCCTGATCGGCCCCAACGGCGCAGGCAAGACCACGTTTTTCAACGTGATCACGGGACTTTACACACCCGACAGCGGCACTTTTGAGCTGGCAGGCAAGCCCTACCAGCCCACGGCCGTGCACGAAGTGGCCAAGGCTGGCATTGCCCGCACCTTCCAGAACATCCGCTTGTTTGCCGAAATGACGGCCCTCGAAAACGTGATGGTGGGCCGCCATGTGCGCACCCATTCTGGTTTGCTGGGCGCGATTTTCCGCACACCCAGTTTCAAAGCCGAAGAAGCCGCCATTGCCCAACGCGCACAAGAACTGCTCGACTACGTGGGCATTGGCAAGTTTGCAGACTACAAAGCCCGCACCTTGTCCTATGGCGATCAACGTCGCCTGGAAATTGCCCGCGCTTTGGCGACCGACCCGCAGCTGATTGCACTGGATGAACCTGCCGCTGGCATGAACGCCACTGAAAAAGTGCAACTGCGCGAGTTGATCGACCAGATCCGCAAGGACAACCGCACCATCTTGTTGATCGAACACGATGTGAAGCTGGTCATGGGCTTGTGCGACCGCGTCACGGTGCTCGACTACGGCAAACAAATTGCCGAAGGCACGCCCGCTGATGTGCAGAAGAATGAAAAAGTGATTGAAGCCTATTTGGGCACGGGAGGACACTGAGATGGCCGACATCCTTTTGAAAGTCAAAGACCTGCAAGTGGGCTACGGCGGCATTCAGGCAGTCAAAGGCGTGAGCCTCGAAGTGCGCGAAGGCGAGTTGGTCTCATTGATCGGCTCCAACGGTGCGGGTAAAACCACCACCATGAAAGCCATCACAGGCACATTGCCTTTGCAAGCAGGCGACATCGAGTACCTGGGCAAGAGCATCAAGGGCCAAGGCCCTTGGGATCTGGTCAAGCAAGGCCTGGCCATGGTGCCCGAAGGCCGTGGCGTGTTCACCCGCATGACCATCACCGAGAACCTGCAAATGGGTGCCTACATCCGCTCGGACGCGGCCGGCATCGCTGACGACATCGAGAAAATGTTCACCATCTTCCCGCGTCTGCGCGAGCGCAAAGACCAATTGGCGGGCACCATGTCCGGTGGTGAGCAGCAAATGCTGGCCATGGGCCGCGCCCTGATGAGCCGTCCCAAGGTCTTGCTGCTGGACGAGCCGTCCATGGGCTTGTCGCCCATCATGGTCGACAAGATCTTCGAGGTGGTGCGCGACGTGTACGCCCAAGGCGTGACGGTGCTGCTGGTGGAGCAAAACGCCAGCCGTGCGCTGGCCATTGCCGACCGTGGTTATGTCATGGACTCGGGCCTCATCACCATGACCGGTGTGGGCAAAGACATGCTCGAAGACCCCAAAGTGCGAGCAGCCTACTTGGGCGAGTGAGCCTCTACCCGTTCAGCAAAAAGCCCGGCATGCCGGGCTTTTTGCATTCCGGGCCAGAGCGCTCTCAATCCACCCGTGCCCCACTGGCCTTGACCACGCTTTCATAACGTGTCAGCTCTTTCTTCATGAAGGCCCCAAATTGTTCAGGCGTGTTGCCCACTGGTTCGGCCAGGAGTTGCGCGAAACGGGTTTTCGTTTCGGGTGTTTGCAGTGCAGCGACAAACGCTTTGTTCAACCGCTCCACCACATCGCGCGGCGTGGCGGCTGGGGCCACCAAACCCCACCAAGTGTCGATCGAAAAATCTTTCAAGGTTTCGCTCATGCTCGGGATGTCAGGCAGTGCGTTGCTGCGCTGGGCAGTGGTCACAGCCAGCGCCTTGAGCCTGCCCGCCTTGATGTTGGCGGCTGCCGTGGCCAGGTTGTCAAAGTTGAAGTCGACTTGGCCCGACAACAAAGCCAGCTGCGCGGGGTTGCCGCCGTTGTAGGGAATGTGCACCGCAAAAATGCCTGCAGCCCGCTTGAACATCTCGCCAGCCAGGTGACCCGCACTGCCGTTGCCACCGGAGCCAAAGTTCAACTTGGCGGGGTTGGCTTTGGCGTAGGCCACCAGATCGGCCAGGGTGTTGATCTTCAGGCGCTGCGCGGTCTCGGCGTTCATCACCAGCACATTGGGCACGCGCAGCATTTGGGTGATGGGCGCAAAGTCGCGGCTGGCGTCATAGGGCATCTTGGCAAACAGCCAGGGGTTGATGGCGTGCGTGGC
>JAGNVG010000068.1 GCA_017986605.1 Limnohabitans sp. | reverse complement strand
CAGCTTCTAAGTAGCCATGACCCGATTTGGGCTTCATTTTGTAGGCCACCAAGATGTGGCGACCACCTTTGATGAGGTCCTCTTCCTTGAGGCTCAGGTCGGAATAACGTGCGCTTTGGTCCATTTTTGTCTCCATGGGTTGCTGGGCTAGGGAATGTCTGGACTTTAAAAATAACCAGGCATAAGGTAAATTCAATATTTATCGTGATCCAATTAAGAAATACCTGAATGAAGAATGCCACCTTCCGTCAATTGCGTGTGTTCAACGAAGTCGCCCGGCACCTGAGCTTTGTGCGTGCAGCTGAAAATCTGCACCTGACTCCGCCCGCCGTGACCATGCAGGTCAAAGAACTCGAAGGCCATGTGGGCATGCCCCTGTTTGAGCGACGCGGCAAGCAAGTGAGTCTGACCACCACCGGCGAATACATGCTGGTCTATGCACGAAAAATTCTGGCCACGGTGAAAGATGCCGAAGACGCCGCAGCCCGACTACAGAGGGCCGAAACAGGCGTCCTCACCATCGGCATGGTGAGCACCGCCAAGTACTTCATGATGAAAATGCTGGCCGAATTTCGCAGCAAACACCCTGGCGTAGAGCTCAAACTGGCCATGGGCAACCGTGAACAATTGGTGCAAATGCTGCAAAACAACGAAGTGGACATTGCAGTGATGGGCCGCCCCCCCAAAGAACTACAGACCCGTGCTGAGCCTTTTGCGGCGCATCCCCATGTGTTTGTCTCCACGCCTGGGCATCGCTTGGCACAACGCGGCCACTTGAGCGTGGAGGACCTGCGCCCTTACGACTTCATTGTGCGCGAGCCCGGATCAGGCACCCGCGTGGCGATGGAAAAATTCTTTGCAGAGGCGCGTGTCGAGCCTCGGCTGCAAATGCAACTGCACAGCAACGAAACCCTCAAACAAGCCGTGATGGCAGGCCTGGGACTGGGCTTTGTGTCGCTGCACACCATCGGCTTGGAGTTGAGCCAAGGCTTGATTGCTTTGCTGGATGTGGAAGGTGCGCCCGTGGTTCGTGCGTGGAATGTGGTGCACACCCAATCCAAAATGCTCTCACCCGCAGCTGAATCGTTTCGCTATTTCATGCTCGAGCAAGGCGAAAAACAATTGGCCGATCAATTTGCTTGCTATCTGCCCATCTGATCGGCCAAGGGTTGATTACTTTTTGCCCTTGAGCTTGACGATGCCCATCATGTCCATGACCATTTTTTCGTAGAACGGCTCGGACGTGCCTTTTTGCATTTTGCGCATGAAGTACTTTTCAAACGCCACTTTGGCCAAGTGAACCCACTTGCCTTCTGCAAACCAGCTCACATTGCGTGGCGGAATCTGCGGCAAGGCCACAAACGCAGCACCCGTGTCGCCAAAGTCAGCCAAGCACACCGTGTTCCAAGTGGCTTTGTGCGTCGGTTCTTTCCCGTCCAGCATCTCGCGAATGTTGTGCGCTGTGGCCGTGACCATCGACTCGATCATGAAACCCGTTTTGGGCGTCCCCACCGGAATGGGGGTCGCTTCCACAGGCGGGATCGCCACACACACACCCACACTGAAAATGTTGGTGAACTTGGGGTTGCGCTGGTGTTCATCAATCGTGATGAAGCCCCGCGGATTGGTCAGGCCCTCGATGCCAAACACCGCATCAACGCCCTTGAAGGCTGGCAACATCATCGAATGCTTGAACGGCAGCACATGTTCTTTTTTGGGTTGGCCGTTGTCGTCATGCTCGGTGACAAACATGTGGCCATCTTCGATCTTGGTGGTCTTGGCATTGCAAATCCACTTGATGTGGCGGTCGCGCATGGCCGACTCAAGCAAGCCCTTGGAGTCCCCCACCCCACCCAAACCCAGGTGGCCAATGTAGGGCTCTGAAGTGACATAGGTCATGGGCACCTTGTCACGGATTTTGCGGCGCCGCAGATCAGTGTCCATGATCATGGCGTATTCGTAAGCAGGACCAAAACACGATGCGCCTTGCACCGCGCCCACCACGATGGGGCCCGGATCGGCCGTGAATCTGTCCCAATTGAGCTTGGCTTTTTCAGCGTGCGACACATGGCAAATGGACTGTGAATAGCCATCTGGTCCCATGCCCGGGATTTCATCAAAAGCCAATTTAGGCCCCGTGGCAATGACCAAATAATCGTAATCGACCACTGTGCCATCAAGCAATTCAACTTGGTTACGCTCAGGATGAACGCGTTGGGCACTTTGCGCTATCAGTGCAATGCCTTTGCGCTTGAGCGTGGGTTCGATCTCCATCTCGATATCTTTGCGCTTACGCCAATCCACAGCCACCCATGGGTTTGAAGGCACAAAGTGGAATTTAGGCGAGTCACTGATGACCGTGACTCGGTCTTCTGCTCGCGCCTGCTCTTTCATTTCAAATGCCATCGGCATGCCACCAATGCCTGCGCCAATGATCACGATATGGGCCATGTCTGTGTCTCCTGTTATGTGTGATCCGTGATGATCCACCACAGCCACATGGGCAAATTGACGTGTATCAAATCAGCGCTAGATGTTTACCCGGTGCCAAAAGATTCAGATGAATCTGTCATCACCCGCCCTCGAATATTCATAATCGCTTATATTTAAAGCCCAGAAAGCTTCAACATGATTTTCAAAATATCTTCCATCCTTGCTGCCCTCGTGCTCGCAGCATGCTCCTCTGCCTCCGATGCGGACAAAGTCTCTCTTGACGATGCGCGTGCTCAACACGAAGCGGGGCAGGTCACCCTGATCGATATCCGCGAGCCGCAAGAACACCGCACTGGCGTTGCCGCAGGCGCCCTTTTGCTACCCATGAGTGAATTGGCTCAGAAACAAACTCTGATCCCGAAAAATTCAGAAAAGCCTGTTCTACTGATTTGCAACACACAAAACCGCTCCAAAGCCACCTTGGCTGCACTCAAAGAACAAGGCTATCAAAACATCCGCTATGTCGAAGGTGGCATGAGTCAATGGGCGGCCAAAGGCTGGCCGCTTTCACGGCCACAACCCTGAACAAGGAAACCAAGATGGATGCCTTTCAAGACCATTACCCCGAGAACGTTGCGCACTGCTATGGCTGCGGCCACCTCAATGTGCGTGGTCATCAGATCAAAACCGTTTGGGAGGGCGACGAAACTGTCACCCATTTTCAACCCGAGGCGTACCACACCTCCGTGCCCGGCTTTGCCTATGGGGGCCTGATCGCTTCTTTGATTGATTGCCACAGTACCGGCACGGCAGCAGCAGCCATGTACCGTCAAGAAGGCCGTGACATGGACTCCTTGCCTGCCTTTCGATTTGTGACCGGCTCTTTGCATGTGGATTTCCTCAAACCCACACCACTCGAGGGTGAAATGGTCATTCGCGGCCGAGTCAAGGAAATCAAAGGCCGAAAAGTGGTGGTCGAAACCACGGTCTTTGCAGCAGGCGTCGCTACTGCACGGGGAGAAGTGGTAGCTGTTCAAATGCCCGAAAGCTTTGGCCAAACCCCAACCCAGAAAGAAGTTGCATGAAATTCATTCAAGACTATTGGCCCATGATGGCTTTGGCACTTTGGTTTGGCTACAAATGGTGGAATGCCCGACGAGTCATCGCCTTGCTGCCTCAACTGAAAACGGAAGGGGCTATCCTTTTGGATGTGCGGTCAGAAGCAGAATTTGCCTCCGGCAATGCACCCGGCACCCGCAACATTCCACTCAATGAACTGGGTCAGCATTTGGGCAGCATTCCAAAAACTTCACCCGTGGTGGTAGGTTGTGCGAGCGGCACACGCAGCGGCATGGCCAAGTTGATGTTGAAGAAGAACGGCTACCAACGGGTTTACAACATTGGTGCATGGCGCAATTTCATGTCTTGAACACAAGTCAAGGCATTGCCATCATGATGAACAGCCATCAACAAAAAGAGTTTTTGGAAGCCACAGCTTGGTTGCGCCCGGTGACACGCTGGGCTGCAGCCTTTTCCATTCGCTGGTCGGGCATTTTGCCTGCCGGCATCAGGAACTTGCCATTGAAAATGGTCAAACGGATCTTGGTGAATTATCAAACACGAATGAGCTCAGGCTGCAAGACGCAGCGCTGATGCGTCTTGCAGTGGATCAACGCGGTTGCCCAAAATCGAGGTTGTTGCAAGCCTCGCACTCGTCCTGAAAAATGCCCAGCTTGACCAGCAAAGCATGAACCTCACAACCCAGACAAAAGCCCAGCACCGTTTCCATCCACATGAAGCCCAAGCACACCCAAACCATCACCAAAGGCAACCAGCGTGGCAAATATTGTTCGGTCGTGGGCAGGACCTGACTTTGGAAGATGAAGTTGACCGCTGCAGCGAACTTCTCAGGGTGAAAAAACACCAGACAAACACTGATCATGGAGGCCCCAATGGTCCATGCAAACCGTTTGGGAGCCAAGGGCTTCCACAAAGGACGCGCCTTGCGAGCCAACAAGGTGGACAGCCAGATGGTAGGCGAGAGATATGCCGTTTTGACGCTCATGCCCGCCAGCATTTCAAACAAGGCATAAAACAGCAACCAGGTTTGCACGGTGTAGTCGTAGGTTCGACGAACCGCTTCGACCATGTAAAGAATTCGGTTGTCAAAGTCGGTTTCAAACGTGTCCTTGATCACTTCACCGGTGACGATCCACCGACTGCCAAAGACAATGTCCCACAAGGTAAAGGCCATGAAGATCGGAATGGCCAGCATGATGCCTGCACGGATGCGAACAGCCGTGTCGTTGATGAATGGTGTCATGTCATCACGGCTTCTGAACCACAGCAGTGACCAGGTATTTGCAGCCTCAGTATTTGAATTGGCCATTTGTCTCCCCTTTTTTAAACCCGTCAGAATGCGTCTTTTTCGGCTTCGAGATACGCTAGGCTGATGTATTTGCCGATGTTCCCGTCAAAGCCCTGCATCGTCTTGGCGCGAGTCGAGACTCTGGGGTCCTTGAGCACCATGCTGCGGGCATCGGACTCAGACTTGCCATCCTTGACCGCTTGCAAACAAGGCTCCCAAATGCCCGCCATGAACTCGCCATAGGTCATGAGCAAATCCTTGCTGCCTTGGCCATGGCCAGGCACCCACAGTTGCTCCCCGGCTGCAGCCATCAGGGCTTTGTAGTATTTGAACGTGCCAGCATAGGAGCCTTCGTCCATGTTCGCAATACGGTTGCCCATGGCGATATCGCCCACAGCGGTGAGCTTGTCCTCCACCACCTCCACACACAAGTCGGATGGCGTGTGGGCCGTGCCGTAGTGGTGCATTCGGAAACTCACGTCCCCAATGCGAACAACTTGTCCTGGCTTAACGATCGTGTTGGGCAAAACCACTTCAGTGCCCAAAGTAGACTGGTTGGTCCAGCGCTCCATGAGGCTACGCCACAAATTGCCCTCAGCCCCTTTGAGCTTGTCAATCGTGCTGGACAACGCATAAATCGGCAGCTGCTTGCCGTAGGCTTTGACGAAGGCATGGTTGCCCAGCCAATGGTCGCCATGGTAGTGGCTGTTGAAGACCGCAACGACCGGCTTGTCCGTCACTTTGCGGATCATGCGGATGGCCATTTGACCAATTTGCAACGAGGCTCCCGAGTCGATGACCACCACACCGGCAGTGGTCACCACGAAGATCACGTTGGACATCATTCCGCGGTTTTCGGGGGTCGGGAAACCATCGGGGGAAAAGATCATCCAGACGTGTGGCGACAACTGTTTGGCGGGTATGTCCTTCACAGGCGGTCCTTCAATGAAGTCCTGCGCCTGTTGCGCCAACAAACGGGCCTCTGGCCAAAGTGCCACACCGCAGGTCGCTGCAGTGGCCATCAACAAATGTCTTCTTTTCATGATGATTTCCCTTCAACTGCAGCGCTGACAGCCGGACTAGCGGCTGTCAGCGCCCTCATCCCTGATCAAGCAACATAACCCTGATTGGGCAATCCGCCTGTGATCTTGGGGGCATTGAGCTTGCGCGGTTTGATGCGCCCACCTGGCTGCGTCTTGAGCCAAGTCTCGACCACCTCCCACACTTGCTTGTTACCTTGATTACGCGCTTCTTCGGCCACAGGTGCCCAACCGGCCACTTTGTACTTCTTGCCAGCTTCGATCAACTGACCATTGAGGCGCATGTCACCGATACGGGTACCAATCTTGCCCAAGGGGTTGCAGCTGTAGCTCATGCCGCCCACGCGCACCATGTCGCCGCCTTGCTGATAGTAAGGGTCGGGGTTGAAGAGGTTGTCGCACACGTCTTCCAAAACCGTTTTGATGGTCTCACCCGTCATCTCGGTCACAGTGGCATACGAGTACGTGGTGGCCGTCATGTCCAGCAACCATTCCCGTGTGATGTCCTGGCCTGGCAGCAAAGAGGTACCCCAACGGAAACCGGGAGAGAACGCGATTTCAGCGCCTTGCACGTCAAGCAAGGCATCCACCAAGAGTTGGTCACCTGTGCCGTTGAAGTTGCCACGGCGGTAGAGCAAGCCTTCCGAGACGCCGAGCTTCTCGGACAACTTGGCTTCATAGGGGGCACGGATCTTGGTAATCAAGGCATCCATTTCCTTGTCGGCAGGCAGCATGTTCGAGAACACGGGCAGCAGCTTGTAACGGAAGTCACTGACCTTTTTGTCCTTCACATCAAAGTCGAGCACGCCCAAGAACTTGCCGTTGGAGCCCGCATTGGTGACGATGGTTTTGCCACCTTTGTTGGACACCAGGCTGGCGACAGGCATGCCGTCGTGGGTGTGACCGCCCATGATGGCGTCGATGCCACTGACGCGGCTGGCCATTTTCAAGTCCACGTCCATGCCGTTGTGGCTGATGACGACGACGACCTGCGCACCTTTGCCGCGGGCCTCATCCACCATTTTTTGCATGTTGTCGTCCTGGATACCAAAGGCCCAGTCAGCCACCATGTAACGGGGGTTCGCAATCGGTGTGTAGGGGAATGCCTGGCCGATGATGGCGCAAGGTACGCCATTGATTTCGCGAATCACATAAGGCTTGAACACTGGATCGCCAAAGTCATTGGTCTTGACGTTTTGCGCGACGAAATCCACTTTGCCTGCGAAGTCTTTCTCAACAATTTCCTTCACACGCTCCATGCCCAATGTGAATTCCCAGTGGCCCGTCATCACGTCCACACCCAGCAACTTGCAGGCATCGACCATGTCCTGGCCGTTGGTCCACAAGCATGTGCCCGAACCCTGCCAAGTGTCACCACCGTCGAGCAGCAATGCGCCTGGGCGGCTGGCCTTCATGCGCTTGACCAAGGTGGCCAAATGTGCAAAACCACCGACTTTGCCGTAACGCTTCGCTGCTTTTTCGTAATCGAGGTAAGTCAGTGCGTGCGCTTCTGCCGAGCCCGGACGAATTTTGGCCACTTTGAGCAAGTGCTCGCCCACCAAGTGAGGCAAATTGCCCTGCATGGAACCAATGCCCATGTTGATGCTCGGCTCACGGAAATAAATGGGCTTGAGCTGCGCATGGCAATCGGTCATGTGCAAGAAAGACACATTGCCGAACTTGGGGATGTCATACAGGCCATTTGCGGCGGTTGCTGCACTGGCTTCGGCAAACTTGCCCATGCTCATGCCGGCCATGGTGCCGGCGCCCATCACTTGGATGAATTCACGTTTGGTCAGATTCATATTTGTATTCACTGATGTATTGGTGGCAAAAAAACCCGGGCAAGCCGGGTTTTAAGTTCCTTATTGGTTGACTGGCGACTTGGGGTCGAGCAACAAACCCACAATGTGGCGAACTTGCGTTTCGTTGAGGATGCCCATGTGACCTGCGCGTGGCATGTTGGAGCAGGCGTTGTAAGCCTTGGCATTCCAAATCTTGCCCCATGTGTATTCCACGATGGCTTTGCTGGCAGGGCTGTTGGGATCGGTCACACCACGGATCTTGCCGTAGTTGTAGAGGCTCGGGCCAATGGTGCCGTAGGAAATTTCTTCCTTGCTGATCTGGTGGCAGTTGTAGCAGTTGCCGCCGTTGACAGCATCCGCCTTGTCACTCCACGTCAAACCTCGACCGCTTTGCGCGATTTTCTCGCCTTCTTTCCAGTCGCCGATGAATTTACCATCCGAGGGCCATTTGATGGCCTTCAAATTGACTTCCTCAAGTGCTTTGGCTGTTTTCTCGTCGAGCGGCTTGCCAGCCACATCGGCATCACTGCAGGCGCGATTGGTTTCATCCGTCGCCGTGATACGTTCAACTTTTACATGGCTTTGGTCACGAAAAGAGGCTTTGACAATTTTGTCTGTCAAGCTGTTGAGCTCGGCCACCGAAGGGCCCGAGGCGCAACCCACGGCCACCAATGCCGCAGTCAGTGTTGTCAAAATAAGGCTGGTTTTTTTGTTCATGAAGAATCTCCTGTTCGGATCAACGCTTGATGGCTGGTGCAATTGACGCTGCACCTTTGGCATTCACACCCAAGTAAGTGGACAGCGCGATGGTTGCATCACTGCCAAAACCTGGATAGGGAAAGCGTTGCTGACGATAACAATCGTTCAAGCGCAACTGCATGCTCCACATTTGCCCATTGGACACACGGTAAGCAGGCCACGCTGCAAAGCCAACCCCATCGCCAGGGTTTTTGCTCAAAATGGGCAAGTCTTGTAAACGGATGCGTTTACCCTCTTCGCCATGGCATGAAGCGCATGAAAAATCATGAGGTCCACCACGTTGGAAAAACAAACGCTTGCCCACTTCATAAAAAGTTTTCTCTTGCGCGTGCGCTTGCGACAAATTGAAGCGCTGGCCCTTGGACTCAGCAGCAATCCATGTGGCCAAAGCCGTCACATTGGCCATCTCGCCTTTGCCATAAGGCGTCTTGGCAATTTCAGCACCATTCAAGCCCTGCAAGGTTTCCATGCAAGTCACCAAGCGTGACTCCAGATCTTGCATTCGCTGGGTATCTGCGAAATAACGGGGCAACTCGACAAAAGCACCCTTGACCACGCCAGGACCTTTACCCAAATCGCATTTTTCCAGCGAAGCATTCTTGGGTCCCCTGGCTTTTTTCCAGAGGTCTTCGCCTTTGGCTTCAAACAAGTCCGCTGGATTACCGTCCTGCAACATGGCACGGTATTCGTCAATGCCCTGGCTGGCCGTTTTTTGCGCCATAGTTGGCGTCACAGACAGTGCCAAGACCGCTGCAATGGAAAGGATTGATGCTTTTTTCATTGTCACCTCTGTTGATGTTTTAAACGCAAAAAGGGTGAAGGAAAACTTCACCCTTTTGAAGAAACAAACGATATCAGGAAACTGTGGCTTCGTCTGTACGGGTATCACCCTTGTTGTCTTTCCAAGTCACGGCAATTTTGTCGCCCGCCTTGGCACCCTTGATGGCAAATTGCATGAAGGGGTTTTTCGACACAGCGGGACCCCATTCAGCGGCCAACACTTGCTTGCCGTTCAAAGAGGCTGTCACTTCCTGGATGTACCAGGCGGGGACCAATTTGCCAGCGGCGTCTTTGCGCTGACCGGATTCCATCTCGTGGCTCATGAGAACACGGACGGTGGCTTTGTCGCCGGAGGCTTGGGCACGAATGCGCATTGGATCTGCCATTTTTTTCTCCTAATCTTTCAATGATTCTGTTGAAAAGCAATCGGGCGATTAACCGCCGCAACCACCCAAAGTGACTTTGACTTCTTTCTTGGCGAACAAAGCCTTGCCGTCGGCCATGATGGCCACAGCGTAAACATCAGACGACTGGCCCATTTTGGCGCGGGTCGCGAAGTTGGCTTCAACAGCATCGCTCACGTGGAACATGGCCACCAAAGCAGCTGGGTTCTTTTCCACCAGGATCAACAGTTGTTTGACGCCAGGCAAAGATGTGCTGGCACCCAAAGGCACCACGGCACCGTTTTCAGCGATGTCCGGACCGGTGATGGTCACGTCTTTGCTTTCAGCCATGCTGGCTGCGCCAAAGGCTTTGGCCGCATCCTGAACGGACTTGGCATCAAAACCTGCTTTGTTGAAAGCAGCTTGAGCGAACTGGGGAAAGCCAGCCGAAGCCAGCAAGCCGGCAACCACTGCGCTTTGCTTGAGTGTCTCGCGACGAGTTTGCATCTGAAATCTCCTTGATGATTGAATGATGCTAGTGAAATTGGTTCAGCAATACTACGGGAATATCCCGTATTACTTGCTGGCCCCCTTGGAAATCCATTCGGCAATTTTTTTGGCGTCTGCATCAGGCAGTGTTTGTGGTGGCATGGGGATTGGACCCCAGACACCTGAACCACCGGCTTTGATCTTGCCCACCAAATAATCGACCTTGCCTGAGTGCTTTTTGGCGATCTCGTTGAAGCCTGGGCCGACCACTTTCTTGTCTACACCATGGCAAGCCGTGCAGCTGTACTTGTTCAGCAAGGCGATGGCGGCTTTGGCCTCGGCGTTTTCGGGCTTGGCAGGAGCCGCTGCTGCAGGCGCTGCAACTGCAGGCATACCGGCCTTGGCTTCAGGCTTAGTCGTGTCAACACCCATTTGCTGGCCAACCAAGCGGTTTTGCTCCGCCAAGTTGCCATGGGCATTGCGCGCAAAGTCAGGCAAGAAGGAAGCCACTTTAGGCTCAGGTGTGCAGTCTTTCATGCACAGCTTGTTGGCCGTATCAGGTGCTTTCACGCCGCCAAACTCATTACCAGGCCACATGGCGTGCTTGGTCGTCATGCCGTTGCGGTTGGGCATGCGGGCTTGTACTTCAGCGATGTTTTTATCGGACAGTGTGAAGTTTTCTGGCACCACATTGGCCAAGTTCAGCAAGAAGGCTGTGACCGAATAAACCTCTTCGGTCGTCAACGACTTGGGGGCGGTCCATGGCATGGCGCGGTTGATGTAGTCCCACAAAGTGGAAACTGTCGCCACCTTCATGATGGTGGTGCGACCCGGATAGTCTGAGCGATTCAAGTTGGCAACACGGCCATTCTTGACATCCTCGGCAGTGGTACCGCCAATCAAGGGACTGAACACTTCACCGGATTCACCAAACACACCATGGCAATGTGCACATTTGCCTTCCCAAACATCTTGACCTTTGGCCACAGTACCCGAACCAGCAGGCAAACCTTTGAAGTCAGGGCGAACATCGATGTCCCACTTGGCCACTTCTTTGGGCGTGGCATCACGGCCCACACCTGGATACTTGCTTGCTTGTGCAGAAGCCAAACCCGCCACCGCCAGCAAGGCGGCCGTCAAAACGGCATTACGAAACCTGGACATTTTTCACCTCACCGTTTTCCTGAACCAACCACGACTGGATGGCGTTGTTGTGATAGATCGAACGCGTACCGCGAACGCCACGCACTTGTTGGTATGTGGGTTGCACATGACCTGTTTCGTCTTGCGCACGACTTTGGATGATGGCGGGCTTGCCGTCCCAGACCCAGTCGAGGTTAAAACGTGACAAAGCTTTGGACAGCACGGGCGTCTCCAGACGTGCTTGACGCCAGTTACGGCCACCGTCTGTCGAGACGTCCACGCGCTTGATCTTGCCCTTGCCCGACCAAGCCAGACCAGTGATGTTGTAAAAACCTTTGTCGAGCAGCACCTGACCGCCGGAGGGCGTGGTTACCACGCTCTTGACTTCCTGGAGGTTGGTGTACTGGCGATGCAAACCACCGGGTTGCAAATCGATGTAATGAATCGCTTCGTCCTTGGCTGCATAAGGCTTGTCACCCACTTCGATGCGGCGCAGGTATTTGACCCAGCTCACACCTTGCACACCTGGCACGATCAAACGCAGGGGGTAACCGTTTTCTGGGCGCAGCATTTCGCCGTTTTGACCGTAGGCCACCAGCACTTCACCAGAAGTGATCAAGCTCATGGGGATAGTGCGCGTCATGGACGAGCCATCACCACCTTCAGCCAAAACAAACTTAGCGTTTTTCAAGTCAGCGCCAGCCAACTCGAGCAAAGTGATCAAGGGCACGCCCGTGAACTCGCTGCAAGACAACATGCCGTGCGTGTATTGAACCGTGGGGACAGCCACGTTGCCCCAATCGACGGCTGTGTTCGCTCCGCACTCGATGAAGTGGAAACGTGAAACCGATGGCAAACGCATGATCTCGTCCATGGTCAGGACCATGTTCTTTTTGACCATGCCGTTGATCATGAAGCGGTGCTTGGAAGGGTCAATGTCCCACCAGCCCTGGTGGTGGCGCTCAAAGTGCAAACCGCTGGGCGTGACGATGCCAAACAAGGACTGCAGTGGCGCAAACGACACCGAGGCTTGGGTGGTTTGTGTCAAACCGGGGCTTTGACGACGCTGCAGGTTCGATTCAAATTTAGAAGGCTTACCGTAACCCTCAACCGCGACACCCTGACCCAGATTGGTCGCGTGCTCAGGCAGGTTCAGGATGTTGGGGTCACCACCCTCGGTCGGCACCGGGTTGCCCTGAGCCACCGCCATGGGCGCAGCGGCACCGGCAGCAGCCGCTGCAAATGCGTTGCGAATGAAATCGCGGCGGCCTTTTTTGCCTTCGGCAAAGACCTCCTTGATGCCACTTTGGGTCAGGAAGTTTTCAGGTGCTTTTTGCACCCTTCCCGAGTTGATGCTGTCTTCTTTCACACAAACTCCTCGTTTTGAGTTGTCAATTCACGTCCGCTTCAATGGCAACTTGTGTGCACACGGCACGACAAACCACCACAGCTGTTTCGTCTGCAATCCGATAAAACATTTGAGCACCTTGGCGTCGCTTACCCAAAACACCCGATCTGTACATGATGTTCAGATGCTGCGACATATTGGGTTGCGCCACACCGATGCTCTCGAGCAATTGCCCAACATTCTTCTCACCCTGGCACAACTGGCTGATGATGCGCAGACGGATAGGCGTCGACAGTACGGCAAATAACTCAGCCGCTTTGTCAAAAACCTCATCAATCTCATCGCTCATGCACTGCTTGCCATTAGGTTCGTATATTCGGATGTGCGAATATATACGATAAATGATTAATCTGAATCAGGGATTACACGGGGAACGCATCCTGATCAGGACAAACCCTGATCAGGAACACGCACTTGGTCTTCGCTCAGAACTTCCAGCCGTACTGGATGCCCAG
>JAGNVG010000067.1 GCA_017986605.1 Limnohabitans sp. | reverse complement strand
AGCCAAGGTCAACACCATCCCCGGCTACAACGACGCCATCGACACCGCTGAACAAGCCGTGGAGATTGCCAAGGGCATCGGCTACCCCGTCATGATCAAGGCTTCGGCCGGTGGTGGTGGCAAGGGCTTGCGCGTGGCCTTCAACGACAAGGAAGCTTTTGAAGGCTTCACCTCTTGCCGCAACGAAGCGCGCAATAGCTTTGGCGACGATCGCGTGTTCATCGAGAAATACGTGCTCGAACCCCGCCACATCGAGATCCAGATCTTGGGCGACAGCCACGGCAACGTGGTGTACCTGAACGAGCGCGAGTGCTCGATCCAGCGCCGCCATCAGAAGGTGATCGAGGAAGCCCCATCGCCCTTCATCTCGGATGCCACCCGCAAGGCCATGGGCGAGCAGGCGGTGGCTCTGGCCAAGGCCGTGAAGTACCAGTCTGCTGGTACAGTCGAGTTCGTGGTCGGCAAAGACCAGGATTTTTACTTCCTTGAAATGAACACCCGCCTGCAGGTGGAGCACCCGGTCACTGAGTGCATCACCGGCCTGGACCTGGTGGAGCAGATGATCCGCGTGGCCGCTGGCGAGAAGCTGGCGTTTGGCCAAGCCGACGTCAAGCGCGACGGCTGGGCCATCGAGTGCCGCATCAACGCGGAAGACCCCTTCCGCAACTTCCTGCCTTCTACGGGTCGTTTGGTGCGTTTCCAGACGCCCAAGCAAACCATGTTCCAGGGCAACACCAGCGCCTTGCAGGGCGTGCGTGTGGACACCGGCGTGCAAGACGGCGGCGAGATCCCGATGTTCTACGACTCGATGATCGCCAAGCTCATCGTGCACGGCAAAGACCGCAACGAAGCGATTGCCAAAATGCGCGAAGCCCTGAACGGCTTTGTCATTCGCGGCATCAGCTCCAACATTCCGTTCCAGGCCGCTTTGCTGGCGCACCCCAAGTTCGTGACCGGTGAGTTCAACACCGGCTTCATTGCGGAGCACTACGCCCACGGTTTCCGTGCCGAAGACGTGCCGCACGACGACCACGACTTCTTGGCTGCCTTGGCCGCCTTCGTGCGCCGCAAGTCGCGTGAACGCGCTGCGGGCCTGAGCGGTCAGCTGCCCGGGTACGACGTGAAAGTCGGTCAGGACTACACCGTGGTCGAACTCGGCCAGGCGGGCAACAACCGCTATGTGCAAGTGCATGTGGACGAGTTCGTGGGCAAGTCCGGCGTGGCCCAGATCACCGTGGATGGCAAGTCCTACGCGATCGAGAGCAACTCACGTTTGAACGACATCCGCATCGAAGGCACTTGCAACGGCAAGCCCTTCACGGCGCAGGTCGAGCGCGGTACCGTCAAAAACCCACTGGCTCTGCAAGTGCAGCACAACGGCACCCGCATCGAAGCGCTGGTGATGTCGCCCCGCATGGCCGAGCTGCACAAGCTCATGCCTTTCAAGGCACCACCGGATCTGAGCCGTTTTGTGATTTCGCCCATGCCCGGCCTCTTGGTCGAGGTGTCGGTGCAGCCTGGTCAAAAAGTGCAAGCTGGCGAGCGTGTGGCGGTCATTGAAGCCATGAAGATGGAAAACGTGTTGTTTGCTGCGCAAGATGGCGTGGTCAAGAAAGTGGTTGCCTCCAAAGGTGAGTCACTGACCGTTGACCAGATGATCGTGGAGTTTGAATAAATGACGCGTCCCTTCAAAGTGTTGGGTGTCCAGCAAATCGCCATTGGCGGGCCTGACAAGGCCCGCTTGCAAAAGCTCTGGGTCGACATGTTCGGCCTGGAGGTGACCGGCACCTTCAAAAGCGAACGCGAGAACGTGGACGAAGACATCTGCGCCATCGGCACCGGCCCTTTTAAGGTCGAGGTCGATCTGATGCAGCCGCTGGACCCCGAGAAAAAGCCCGCTGTGCACACCACGCCGCTCAACCACATCGGTCTGTGGATCGACGACCTGCCTGTGGCAGTCGAGTGGCTCACGTCGCAAGGCGTGCGCTTTGCGCCCGGTGGCATTCGCAAGGGCGCAGCCGGTTTCGACATCACGTTTTTGCACCCCAAGGCGAACGACGAGTTCCCAATTGGTGGTGAGGGCGTGTTGATCGAACTGGTGCAGGCACCTGCTGAAGTGGTCAAGGCCTTTGCGGCGTTGGCGGCCAACGCGCATTGATCTGCGTCGGACCCGTGGGTCCGATTGCCCCAATCCCATCGGTGGTTTTGGCCTCCGACAAGGCTCTTCAAAAGCCCGTCAGGCCCCGGTTTGGCGGGCTTTTGCTTTGGCCAAAGCCGCTTCGATGATGGCGCGTTTGCGGTCCACTTCGGACGTGCTTTCGCTGCCCTTGGTGTGCGCTGCCAAGTCGGCCAGCTTGTGTTCGGCTTTGGCTTGCAATTGCTGCTGATGCGTTTGTTCTTCGCGCACCAAGCGCTGCCGGCGCGATGCGTAGCGCTGGCGTGCGGTGTTGGCTTGTTCAGCGGACCAAGCGGCCCAGCCGGTTTCCTCGCCCGTCACGTTCTCCAGTTGGATGCAATCGACAGGACACACCGGGATGCACAGCTCGCAGCCGGTGCACCAAGGCTCGATCACGGTGTGCATCAGTTTGTTGGCCCCCAGGATCGCATCGGTTGGGCAGGCCTTGATGCACAGTGTGCAACCGATGCACCAAGCTTCGTCGATGACGGCCATCTGACGGGAGCCTTCTTGACCATGCTCGGGGTTCAGGGGCAAAACCGGCTGGCCAGTCAGTTGAGCCAGCCGCTCAATCCCCGCTTGGCCGCCGGGTGGGCATTGGTTGATCGCGGCCTGTCCCTGTGCCATGGCCAATGCATAGCTGGCGCAGTCGGGAAAGCCACAGCGCGTGCACTGCGTTTGCGGCAGCGCATCGTTCAGGCATTGAAAAAGCGCCTGGATCTCAGGCGCTGTTTCTTGGGAAGCAGGCATGGGCCTCAGGCTTTTTTCTTGGGCTCAACCCAGCTGGTCTTGACGGCCGGCGTGCTGGCTTTGGCCGCAGGCTTGGCCAGGACTTTGGCTTTGCTGTTGGCGGCTGCCTTCACAGGCGCCTTGGCTGCGGGCTTGGCGACGGCTTTGGGGGCCGTTGGTTTGGCGGCCACTTTGACAGGTGCTTTCACCGCTGGTTTGGCGGTGACGGTTTTGGCCTGCACGGGCTTGACGGCGGCAGATGCAGCAGCCTTTGGCGTTGCAGAGGCTGTTTTCACATCTGTTTTTGCATGGCTCAAGATGAACTTGACCACTTGCGGATACACCACATTGCGCCAGCGGCTGCCGCTGAAGATGCCATAGTGACCCGCTCCAGGCACTTCGAGGTGCAAGCGGTCATTGGCCGCCACACCAGTGCACATGTCTTGCGCAGCGCGGGTCTGGCCCGAGCCAGAAATATCGTCCAATTCGCCTTCCACGGTCATCAAGGCCGTGCCTTTGATGTCCTGTGGGCGAACACGCTCGACTTTGCCATCCACGCCCTTAACGTCCCAGGTGCCGTTGACCAGCTTGAAATCCTGGAATACGGTGGCGATGGTTTCCAGGTAGTAATCGGCATCCATGTCGAGTACCGCGTTGTACTCGTCATAAAACTTGCGGTGCGCTTCGGCGCTGGCGTCGTCACCCTTGATCAGGTCTTTGAAGTAATCGTAGTGGCTGGTGGCATGGCGGTCGGGGTTCATCGCCACAAAGCCGGTGTACTGTAAGAAGCCGGGGTACACGCGGCGACCGGCGCCGGGGAAGTTGGCCGGGACGCGGTAGATCACGTTGTTCTCGAACCACTCAAAGCTCTTGTTGGTGGCCAAGTTGTTCACCGAGGTGGGCGACTTGCGCGCATCGATCGGGCCGCCCATCATGGTCATGGTGAGCGGGGTTTTTTCGCCACGGCTGGCCATCAGCGACACGGCGGCCATCACGGGCACGGTGGGCTGGCACACGCTCACGATGTGGCAATTGCCATAGATCGATTGCAGGTGGCGGATGAACTCCTGCACATAGTTGATGTAGTCGTCCAGGTGGAATTCACCTTCCGACAAAGGCACCAAGCGGGCATTCTTCCAGTCGGTGATGTAGACCTTGTGGTCTTGCAGCATGGTCTTGACGGTGTCGCGCAGCAAGGTGGCGTAGTGGCCCGACAAAGGCGCCACGATCAGCACGGCAGGCTGGGCCTTGAGTTGTGTCAGTGTGGCTGGGTCGTCAGAAAAGCGTTTGAAGCGGCGCAGTTCGCAAAAAGGCTTGTCAATCTCGATGCGTTCGTGAATGGCCACATCGGTCTGGTTGACCTTGACGGTCTGGATGCCGAATGCTGGTTTTTCGTAGTCTTTGCCCAAGCGGTGCATCAGCGCATAGCTCGCGGAAACGCGCTGAGCCAGAGGGGTTTGTGAAATAGGACTCAGCGGGTTGCTGTAGAGCTTGGCCGCGGCCTGCGCCAGATCGGAAAAAGGTTCCATGATCGAGCGTTGTGTTTCGAAGATCTGGTAAAGCATGTGACAGTTTCCCTGGGGGTGCAACAATATGGTGCGGTGCAGCAATACTACAGGACGCAGCCGCGTATTTTTGGAGGAAGGACCCTAATCGGCAGTCACTTTCCGGACCGACCAAAAAGAAACCGCCCCGTCTGGGGCGGTTGCAAGTTTGAAGTCAGCCGATTCAGATGACTTTGGCGATCGAGGCGCAGACGTAGTCAATGTTTTTGCTGTTGAGCGCTGCCACGCACATGCGGCCAGTGTCGGTGCCGTACACACCAAACTCGCTGCGCAGACGCACCATCTGGTCTTTGGTCAGGCCGGAGTAGCTGAACATGCCGATCTGGGTGGTGATGAAGCTCATGTCTTGCTGGACGCCCGCTGCCTTGAGGCTGTCCACCAGTTTTTGGCGCATGGCCTTGATGCGCACGCGCATTTCGGCCAGTTCGCTTTCCCACTGGGCGCGCAACTCGGGGTTGTTCAATACGGCTGCCACCACCGCGCCACCGTGGATGGGTGGGTTGGAGTAGTTGGTACGGATGGCGATCTTCAGTTGAGACAACACGCGGGAAGCTTCTTCTTTGTCTGAAGCCACCACCGACAGGGCACCCACGCGCTCGCCATAGAGGCTGAAGCTCTTGGAGAACGAGGTGGACACAAAGATGTTCAGGCCCGCAGCCACAAATTTACCGATCACAGCGCCGTCTTCGGCGATGCCGTGGCCAAAGCCTTGGTAAGCCATGTCCAAGAACGCTGTGAGGCTCTTGGCCTTGACGACGGCAATGACCTGATCCCACTGGGCATCTGTGATGTCGTAGCCGGTGGGGTTGTGGCAGCAAGCGTGCAGCACGACGATGGTGCCTGCGGCAGCAGCGTTCAGGCTGGCCAACATGCCGTCGAAGTTGACGCCGCGCTTTTCGGCGTCGTAATAAGCGTAGGAGCCCACTTCAAAACCAGCGTTCACAAAGATGGCGCGATGGTTTTCCCAGCTGGGGTCAGAAATCAGGACTTTGGCGTTGGGGCTGACTTTCTTCAGGAAGTCGGCGCCGATCTTCAGGCCGCCCGTGCCACCAATGGCTTGCACGGTCGACACACGACCGGACTTGACCACGTCTGATTCAGCGCCAAAAACCAAGGCCTTGACGGCGTTGTCGTAAGCCACGATGCCATCGATGGGCAAGTAGCCGCGGGCTGTGGGTGTGGCCATCATGGTTTTTTCGGCAGCCTGCACACATTGCAGCAGGGGCAGTTTGCCGTTGTCGTCGAAGTACACGCCCACGCCCAAGTTCACTTTGTTGGGGTTGGTGTCGGCGTTGTATTGCTCGTTCAGACCCAGGATCGGGTCGCGGGGGGCCATTTCGACGGCGGAAAACAGAGACATGGAAAGTCCTTGGATTGTGTTCAGTGGTGGCAGGAAACCCGTTCCTCGGTTAGGCTTTCGGGTTGTCCCTGATTTTAACGGCCCGCCGGGCTTCCCCGATGACCGAACTCTCCGAAGTTTCTTCCGCCCCCCCCGCAGGCCAATTCGTGAGCTACGCTGGCTCGCCGTTTGAGCTGTTTCAGCCCTATCCGCCTGCAGGCGACCAACCCGTGGCGATCGAGCAGCTGGTCGAAGGCGTGCACGACGGCGAAGTGTTTCAAACCCTGCTGGGCGTAACCGGTTCGGGCAAGACCTTCACCATGGCCAATGTGATCGCCCAGCTGGGGCGGCCCGCCATCGTGTTTGCGCCCAACAAAACGCTGGCGGCGCAGCTGTACAGCGAGTTCCGCGAGTTCTTCCCCAAGAACGCGGTGGAGTACTTCGTCAGCTACTACGACTATTACCAGCCCGAGGCCTATGTGCCGCAGCGCGATCTGTTCATTGAAAAAGACAGTGCCATCAACGAGCACATCGAACAGATGCGCTTGTCTTGCACCAAAAGCATCATGGAGCGGCGCGATGTGGTCATCGTGGCCACCGTGTCGGCCATTTACGGCATCGGCGAGCCCGAGAGCTACCACCGCATGATCATGACGCTGCGCACCGGCGACAAGCTGGGTCAGCGCGACGTGATCGCGCAGCTGATCCGAATGCAGTACCAGCGCAACGACATGGAATTTTCACGGGGCAAATTCCGGGTCAGGGGCGACACCATCGACGTTTTCCCCGCAGAACATTCGGAGCTGGCCATCCGCATCGAATTGTTTGACGACGAAATCGAAAGCCTGCAGCTCTTTGACCCGCTCACCGGTCGCATCCGCCAGAAGATTCCCCGCTTCACGGTCTACCCGTCCAGCCACTATGTGACACCACGCGACAAAGTGCTGGCGGCGGTGGAGACCATCAAGCTGGAGCTGGCCCAACGCCTCAAAGAATTGGTGGGCATGGGTAAGCTGGTGGAAGCCCAGCGGCTGGAGCAGCGCACCCGGTTTGATCTGGAAATGCTGTCGGAAGTGGGGCACTGCAAGGGCATTGAAAACTACACCCGCCATTTGTCGGGCGCTGCCCCCGGTGACCCGCCCAGCACTTTGACCGATTACATGCCGCCCGACGCCATCATGTTTTTGGACGAGAGCCACCAGATGATCGGCCAGCTCAACGCCATGTACAACGGCGATAAGGCGCGCAAAACCACCTTGGTGGAATACGGCTTTCGCCTGCCCAGCGCACTCGACAATCGCCCGCTCAAGTTCGAAGAGTTTGAAAAGCGCATGCGCCAGTGCATCTTCGTCTCCGCCACACCCGCCGATTACGAAAAGACGCATTCGGGCAAGGTGGTCGAGCAGGTGGTTCGTCCCACCGGACTGGTCGACCCCCAGGTCGAAGTGCGCCCCGCCACGCATCAGGTGGACGATGTGTTGCAGGAAATCCGTATCCGGGTCGAAAAGCACGAGCGCGTGCTGATCACCACATTGACCAAACGCATGGCCGAGCAGCTGACCGATTACTTGAGCGACAACGGCGTGAAGGTGCGTTACCTGCACAGCGATGTGGACACGGTGGAGCGGGTCGAGATCTTGCGCGATTTGCGGCTCGGTGCTTTTGATGTGCTGGTGGGCATCAACCTGCTGCGCGAGGGCTTGGACATTCCCGAGGTATCGCTGGTGGCGATTCTGGACGCGGACAAGGAAGGCTTTTTGCGGGCCGAGCGCAGCCTGATTCAGACCATCGGCCGTGCGGCCCGAAACCTGAACGGGCGGGCGATTTTGTATGCCGACCGCATCACCGAGTCAATGAAAAAAGCCATGGGCGAGACCGAGCGTCGCCGCATCAAGCAATTGGCGCACAACGAGGCCATGGGCATCACGCCCAAGAGCATCGTGAAAAAGGTGAAGGACCTGATCGACGGTGTGTACAGCGAAAAGTCGGGCAAGGAAGCCGAACGCCTGGAACAAGCGGCCATGCAAAAGGCCAAGGTCGAGGACATGAGCGAGAAAGACATCGCCCGCGCCATCAAGCAGCTGGAAAAGCAGATGATGGAGCACGCCCGCAACCTGGAGTTCGAAAAAGCCGCGCAAGTGCGCGACCAGTTGACCATCCTGAAAGAGCAGGCTTTTGGCGCGACAGGGGGCGACAACATCGTGCCTTTGTTCCGGGCTTAAGAAGCAAGTGAATGACCCTATAACCCGAGTGATTTGATCGGGATTGCGTTATACTTGACTCGTTTAGTCGGGATCCTGCTCAGGCAGACCACAGACCAAGCCCCCACCCACTTCAGGAGTCTGCCATGCGTCTCACCACCAAAGGCCGTTTCGCCGTCACCGCCATGATCGATCTGGCTTTGCGTCAAGACGCAGGCCCCGTGACTTTGGCTGCCATCAGCCAGCGCCAACAGATTTCACTGTCCTATCTGGAGCAGCTCTTTGGCAAGCTGCGCCGCCACAACTTGGTTGAGTCCACCCGTGGCCCCGGCGGCGGTTACACCTTGGGCCGCAAATCCACCGACATCACCGTGGCCGACATCATTTTGTCGGTCGACGAGCCCATTGATGCCACCCACTGCGGAGGCAAGGAGAACTGCCATGGCGGCGACAGCCGCTGCATGACGCACGATTTGTGGGCCTCGCTCAACTCCAAAATGGTTGAATTCCTTGACTCCGTTTCACTGCAAAAGCTGGTGGACGACCAACTGGCCAAAGGGTTGGTGGTTGAAAACAAGCCCAACATCAAGCGCGCCATTTCGCCCATGCCGGTCGTCAAGCCCATCCGTGTGACGGGTCCCAATTCTGTTTTTGAATTGGGCACCGTGTTTGCCAAATCCTGATCACATCCCAAAGAAGTCTTCACCATGACCACGCCACACTTCCCCATTTACCTCGACTACGGTGCCACGAACCCCTGCGACCCCCGCGTGGTGGACGCCATCATTCCCTGGTTGCGTGAGCACTTTGGCAACCCCGCATCGCGCACGCACGCCTGGGGTTGGGAAGCCGAAGCGGCGGTCGAAAAAGCCCGCGAGCAGGTGGCTGATCTGATTGGTGCCGACTCGCGCGAAATCGTCTGGACCAGCGGTGCCACCGAATCGAACAACCTGGCCATCAAAGGCGCAGCGCACTTTTACAAGTCACGCGGCAAGCATCTGATCACCGTCAAGACCGAGCACAAGGCTGTGCTCGACACCATGCGCGAGCTGGAGCGTCAAGGCTTTGAAGTGACTTACCTCGATGTGCAAGACGATGGTTTGCTGAGCATGGACGCGCTCAAGGCAGTGATTCGCCCAGACACCATTTTGATCAGCGTGATGTTCGTGAACAACGAGATCGGCGTGATCCAGGACGTGACCGCCATTGGCAACCTGTGCCGCGAAAAAGGCATCATCTTCCACGTGGACGCCGCCCAAGCCACGGGCAAGGTCGAGATCGACATGACCCAGTTGCCCATCGATTTGATGAGCCTGGCTTCGCACAAAACCTATGGCCCTAAGGGCATTGGCGCTTTGTATGTCCGCCGCAAGCCCCGCATTCGCCTGGAAGCGCAAATGCACGGTGGCGGACATGAGCGCGGCATGCGCTCGGGCACCTTGCCCACCCACCAGTGCGTGGGCATGGGCGAGGCGTTTCGCATCGCCAAGCTGGAGATGGCGCAAGACAACGCCAAGGCGCGTGCCTTGCACGACCGCCTGATCAATGGCCTGAGTGATATGGAGCAGGTGTTTTTGAACGGCCACGCCACCCAGCGCGTGCCACACAACATCAACATGAGCTTCAACTTCGTCGAAGGCGAATCGTTGATCATGGGCATCAAGGGCTTGGCGGTCTCTTCTGGCTCGGCCTGCACATCGGCCAGCCTGGAACCCAGCTATGTGCTTCGCGCTCTGGGTCGCAGCGATGAGTTGGCCCACAGCAGCCTGCGCATGACGATTGGCCGCTGGACCACCGAAGAAGACATCGACTACGCTATCAAGACCATCCGCGACAACGTTGCCAAGCTGCGCGAGCTCAGCCCCCTGTGGGAAATGCACCAAGACGGTATTGATCTCAGCACCATCCAGTGGGCAGCACACTGAGCCGCGTGGCCCAAACGGCCCAGGACTTTGTCGCGTTGTCTTGCCGTGCTAAAGCACTGTCTGCAACAACGCTTCGCGCCCTGAGCCTTTTGGGCTTAGCGGCATAAATTAAGGAGAATTGAAATGGCTTATTCTGAAAAAGTGGTTGACCACTACGAAAACCCCCGCAACGTGGGCTCTTTTGACAAGGGCGACGACAGCGTGGGCACCGGCATGGTCGGCGCACCCGCTTGCGGCGACGTGATGAAGCTGCAGATCAAGGTCAACCCGACCACCGGCGTGATCGAAGACGCACGTTTCAAGACCTATGGCTGCGGCTCGGCCATCGCCTCCAGCTCGCTCGTGACCGAGTGGGTCAAGGGCAAGACACTGGACGAAGCAGCTGCTCTGAAGAACAGCCAGATCGCCGAAGAGCTGGCGCTGCCACCGGTCAAAATCCATTGCTCCATCCTGGCCGAAGACGCCATCAAGGCAGCCGTGGACGACTACAAAAAGAAACACCTGAACTGACATGGCCATCTCACTGTCTGCTGCCGCAGCTCGGCATGTGACCCGGTACCTGGCCAAACGCGGCTCAGGTGTCGGTGTGCGCCTGGGGGTCAAGACCACAGGCTGCTCAGGCTTGGCTTACAAGCTCGAATACGTGGACGAGATAGCGCCGGAAGACGTGGTCTTTGAGGGCCACGGCGTCAAGGTGCTGGTGGACCCGAAAAGCCTGGCCTACATCGACGGCACCGAGTTGGACTTTGTGCGCGAAGGTTTGAATGAAGGCTTCCGCTTCAACAACCCCAACGAACGTGACCGCTGCGGTTGCGGCGAGTCGTTTCGCGTTTGAGCCGAATGTGAGTTTTTTCGCGTGATATCCCTCCAGGCCAACGACTTCGAGCTGTTTGACGTGCCCGTGCAGTACGCACAGGACCGCGCACAGCTCGACGCCCGCTGGAAGGCCCTGCAGCGCGAAGCCCACCCCGACCGCTTTGCCGCCGAAGGCGCTGCCGCGCAGCGCATCGCCATGCAATGGTCGGTGCGCATCAACGAGGCGTATCAGCGCCTGAAAGACCCACTCAAACGCGCCGCTTATTTGTGCGAGCTGCTAGGCGCGCCCGTGCAGGCCGAAAACAACACTGCCATGCCTGCGGCTTTTTTGATGCAGCAGATGGAATGGCGAGAAAGCCTGGAAGACACGGACAGTGCCCAAGGCCTCGAAGACCTGGCAGGCCTTGTGGCTGCCGAGCAGCGCCGTGTGCAGTTAACGCTGGGCGATTTGCTGGATGTGGCCAAAGACCCTGCGCAAGCCGTGGGGCAGGTGAGGGCGCTCATGTTCATTGAGCGCTTCACACAAGAAGTGAACGCTAAACTCGACCGATTGACCTGACCCTCGGGTCGCTGCGCCTCATGAAGGTGGGCGACTTGAACACCACCCCTGATTGACCATGGCGTTACTCCAGATTTCTGAACCGGGCCAGTCGCCCGACCCGCACCAGCGCCGCATTGCGGTGGGCATTGACCTGGGCACCACGCACTCGTTGGTAGCTTCGGTGCGCAATGGCGTGGCCGAGTGCTTGCCCGACGACGATGGCCGGGTGATCTTGCCATCTGTGGTTCGTTTCATGCCAGGCCAAGGCCGTCAGATTGGTTTTGACGCCGTGCAATCCGCCGCATCTGACCCGGTCAACACCATTGCTTCGGTCAAACGCTTCATGGGCCGTGGCCTGAACGACATCGCTGACCGCAGCAAACTGCCTTATGAGTTCACCGCCAGCGAGCAGGGGATGCTCAGCATCCAAACGGTGCAAGGCCCCAAGTCGCCTGTGGAGGTGAGCGCCGAGATTTTGGCCACTTTGCGTTACCGCGCCGAAGACACCTTCAATGACGACCTGTACGGCGCGGTCATCACCGTGCCCGCCTACTTTGACGACGCCCAGCGCCAAGCCACCAAAGACGCCGCCCAGCTGGCCGGCTTGAACGTGCTGCGCCTGATCAATGAACCGACCGCCGCGGCTATTGCTTATGGCCTCGACAACGCCAGCGAAGGCGTTTATGCCGTGTTCGATTTGGGTGGCGGCACCTTCGATATCTCCATCTTGCGATTGACACAAGGCGTGTTCGAGGTCTTGTCCACCGGCGGCGACTCCGCTTTGGGTGGCGACGATTACGACCAAGCCTTGGCCGATGCTGCCATGGCGCGCCAACCCGCCTTGCAGGCCACCACGGCCGAAGACAAAACCGTGCTCAAGGCCGCTGCCCGTGCTGCCAAAGAGGCGCTCACGGCTGCCGATGCAGTCACTTTGAATGCCGCTTTGTCCACCGGCAGCTTGTCAGCGCCCATCAGCCGTGCAGATTTCGAACAAGCCACCCAAGCCCTGACAGCCCGATGCATCACCGCCGTGCGCAAAGCCCTGCGCGATGCCCAGCTGGCCAAAGATGACGTGCAAGGCGTGGTCATGGTGGGCGGCTCCACCCGCATGCCGCAAATCCAGCACGCCGTGGCCGAGTTTTTTGGCCAGGCCCCGCTCAACAACCTCAACCCCGACGAAGTCGTCGCTTTAGGTGCGGCCATTCAGGCCAACCAGCTGGCGGGTAACAACGCCGCAGGCGAGTTGCTGCTGCTCGATGTGATTCCCTTGTCACTGGGCATCGAGACCATGGGCGGTTTGGTCGAGCGCATCATCCCGCGCAACCAGACCATCCCCACCGCCATGGCTCAAGACTTCACCACTTACCAAGATGGCCAAACTGCGCTGGCGCTGCATGTGGTGCAGGGTGAGCGTGACTTGGTGCAAGACTGCCGCAGCTTGGCGCGCTTTGAGTTGCGTGGCATCCCGCCCATGGCCGCAGGCGCAGCCCGCATCCGCGTGACCTTCACGGTCGATGCCGACGGCTTGCTGAACGTTGGGGCTAAAGAACAAATCAGCGGCGTGGAAGCCCGCATCGACGTCAAGCCCTCTTATGGCCTGAGCGACGATCAGATCGCCACCATGCTGCAAGAAAGCTTCACCACCGCGCAAGCCGACATGAAGGCTCGTGCCTTGGTCGAAGCACGGGTCGATGCTGACCGCATGCTGCTGGCCACGCGCAGTGCCTTGCAAGCCGACGGCCATTTGCTCCAACCCGACGAACGCCTCGCCATTGACGCGCTCATGGCCACACTGCAAGCTTCGGTACAAACCGAGCAAGATG